>CAJXIT010000054.1 GCA_913054055.1 uncultured Thalassolituus sp. | reverse complement strand
ACACCACTTCAAAAAATCAAAACCAATAATCATTTCAACATAGAACAAATATTAGAGTAATATCACCAATTTATTATTAAAAATTAGAATATTTACCCCCAATAATGCATATTCAATGCAATATTTGCAACCAAACACCTTAAAACAAAGCCTATAATTATCGAACTTGATCAGCCAATTGAGCCACAAGCTCAAGACCGGCCACTAGGCGCCACAAGCACCTAGTGCAAGTACAGCTTAACTGACACACAGCCATAGATAAGAGAACGCTATGTTTGACCACACTAAATATCGCCCGATGCCCGCCATAATCAAGCCTAATCGCCAATGGCCTAGTAACACCATCACATCAGCTCCCTCATGGTGCTCTGTGGATTTACGCGATGGAAACCAAGCTCTTATCGAACCCATGAATGTTGAGCAAAAGCTATTAATGTGGGACTTATTAGTGGATATGGGCTTCAAAGAAATTGAAGTTGGATTTCCTAGCGCCTCTCAAACCGACTTTGATTTCGTCCGCAACTTAATCGAGGACAACAAAATCCCTGACGACGTCACCATACAGGTATTGGTTCAAGCACGAGATAGCTTGATTGAAAGAACGTTTGAGTCTTTAAAGGGACCCAAACAAGCCATTGTGCATGTCTATAATTCAACCTCCCCTGTTCAGCGAGAAAAGGTATTTAACCTAGACAAGCAAGGCATTATTGAAATCGCAGAACACGGCGCTAAAAAAGTTATGTCTTGCGCCAGCTTGCATGCAGATACCAAATGGGCCTTTCAATATAGTCCTGAAAGCTTTTCAAGTACGGAAGTGGATTTTGCCATTGATGTTTGCAATGCCGTCATAGAAATTTGGCAGCCAACATTAAACAATAAATGCATTATCAACTTACCTGCAACAGTAGAGTGTGCAGGCCCAAATGTATTTGCAGACCAAGTGGAAACTTTTTGTGAAAGCATTAACAGCCGTAATAACGTGGTGATCAGCATTCACACCCACAATGATCGCGGATGCGCCGTAGCCGCTGCTGAAATGGCAATTTTAGCTGGAGCAGATCGAATTGAAGGCACATTAATGGGTAACGGTGAACGTACCGGCAACATGGACATTATCACTATGGGCATGAATTTATACAGCCAAGGCATCGATCCTGAATTAGATTTGTCAGATGCACCTCGTATTACAAATACAGTTGAGCAATGCACAAACATACCGACACATGCACGACACCCTTGGATGGGAGATTTAGTTTACACCGCTTTCAGCGGCTCACACCGAGATGCCGTAAAGAAATGCTTAGCCCAACAAACCTCTAAAGCCCACTGGGATGTGGCTTACTTGCCAATTAACCCAAGTGATATAGGCCGTGATTATCAGAGCGTTATACGCGTAAATAGTCAAAGCGGAAAAGGCGGCGTTGCTTATATATTGGAAAATGAATTTGGCATTCAATTACCAAGATGGATGCAAATTGAAGTCAGCCAAGCCGTGCAAAGCTACACTGAAACACACGCTTGCGAAGTAACCGGAGAAAAGATCTTAGAGATTTTCCAGGATGCTTTTAATCCAAATACACCAGAAGTATCTTTATCCAATTATTCCGTTACAAACGATCTAGACAGTGAAGTAGTTAAAGCGACCATCAATGAGAACAATCAATCCATCATTATTGAAGCGAGCGGAAAAGGCGCCATAGATGCATTTTGTAAGGCACTAGCCAAGTCCTATGACATTGAAATTGACATCAAGCAATTTGAAATAGCTTCACTAGGTAAGCATAGTGACGCGAACGCATTGGCACTTACACACATGAATATCAACAACCAGAAATACGTTGCGGCCGTCAGTGATTCTGACTCCCTGAAAGCCAGCATGCTAAGCATTTTAGCAGGGGTTAATCAGTTCATGAAAAATACCAAGAAAAAAGCAGCATAACCCTTTAAAAGAGGCCCAACTGGGCCTCTTCCACTCATCTGTTAATAATGGATAAATCACATCCGGCGCCTACACTTAATAGCAAAGATTCAGTTTTGGAGCCCACAATGTGGAACGAACTCGCCATACGCCATAAATTATCCATCGTGATAGGAGGCGCCCTACTTTTAAGCCTAATCATATCCACCCTGATTAGTAATAATGCCATGAGAGACATGGTTATGGGCCGGATTCAAATACAAGAAGTCCCAGCTACATTAAGCAGCATTGCCAACGCCATTGAAAAAGAAATCAACATCCCTCTGTCTATTTCAAAAGCCATGTCACAAAACCACTTCACCAATCATTGGTTAAATAATGGTGAGCCGTCTGAACAAATAAACGACATAACGAATTATTTATCCGTTATGCAAAGCGAAAATAATGCAATCACATCTTTCATCGTATCCGGCACCACCAATAACTACTACACCCCCCAAGGGGTCAGCCGTCAAATCTCTCCAAGCAACGACAAATGGTTTTACAATTTCATTAACAGTAACAAGACCTATTCTCTTGATATTGATATAGATGCAAAACTCAAAAAAGCCGCGTTATTTATAAACTACCGAACGCCTGACAACAAAAGCATCACAGGTATTGGCATGGGAGTCACGCAAATTGTAAAGCTCATTAGCAATTATAAGATTGGTGAAAATGGCTTTGTGTATATTGTCGATCCAAATGGCATAATTAAGATTCACCCCGACAACACAAACACCGACAAAGAACTCAATAACTACTTAGGGGAAAACCTGACACTAGAACTACTCGACAAGAAAACTGTTCAAGTTTTAGAAACCCACTCAAATAAAGATGCCATTATCGCGGCACAATTTATACCTTCTTTGAATTGGTTCATTGTGGCGGAAATCCCAACGGCTGAACTCTACGGACCAATCAACGCCTCCTCTTTAAAGCTTGTCATTCTGAACTTTATTGTTGCTGCGCTTTTAATAGCAGTAGGCTTATGGGTGGCCATGGGGGTCGCAAAGCCTGTAGCCCAAGCTGCAAGAATGCTCAATACAATATCTTCAGGGGATGCGGACCTAACGAAAACCATGCCGGTATTAACAGGAGATGAAGTGGGTAAACTTGCCAAGTCTTTCAATAATTTCATTTCACAATTACACGTACTTGATTCTTCAGGGTCTCGTAACTCATTAAGAGTAAATGATTCAGTAATTGAATTATCAGAAGCTTCCAACTCAACAAAAAAGAACACCGAAAACCAACAACAAAGCGTCGACATGGTTGCTGCCGCCATCAATGAAATGGGCGCTACTGTACAAGAAATTTCGAAAAATGCTCATGATACTGCAGATGCAGCGAAACATGCGTTTCAAGACACGAATGAAGGACAAGCCGTTGTTAACAAAACAGTCTCCGGTATCAACAGTGTTTTTGAAAAGGTACAAAGTGCATCAGAAGTGATTCAAACACTTGCGGAAGATGTTGGCGAAATCAGTACGGTACTAGAAGTAATACGAGGTATTTCTGAACAAACCAACTTGCTCGCCTTAAACGCAGCAATTGAAGCCGCACGCGCTGGAGAACAAGGCCGAGGATTCGCAGTGGTTGCAGATGAGGTGAGAACACTTGCCCAAAGAACACAAGAAAGCACCGAAGAAATCAATAATATGATACAAAAACTTCAAGGGGGTGCAAAAGACGCCGTTAGCGCAATGAATTCAGGCATCGAAACCGCAAGTGATGCCGTTCAAAATGCTGACATTGCAGGCAAGTCTTTAGAGAAAATCACATCAGCGATTAACTCGATTAGCGACATAAGCACCCAGGTTGCAACAGCCACGGAAGAGCAAAGCTCGGTGGTTGAAGAACTCAACAATCACATGATAGTAATAAAAGATATGTCTGATAACACAGCCGAGCAGACAAAAACTATTAGCGAAAAATGCACCAGTTTAAATCAAACATCTAGCAAACTTTCTTCATTGGTGGGTAACTTTAAGCTATAAACGTTACAGCCTAAATCCCTTTCCCAGCCAATTGGCTACCCTACTTAGGGTAGCCTGTAATTTCTTTGATTTGCTTATACAAAGGCTGAAGGCGCTTATACATTTTCAAGTACACATTCTGATACAACTGTTCATACAGTTTTGATGTTTGATAATCAGGCTCGAACACATCACCAACACTGGTCATTTTTTGAATCGCCACATCATAATTATCATAAAGACCCAATCCTACCGCCACATTGATAGCAGCACCTAATCCAGAGGTTTCATAGGTACTCGGCCTTTCTGCTGGTAAGCCAAAGATATCAGCGGTTAATTGCATGGCTGCATCACTCTGACTACCACCACCACTTATACGAAGTTTCGTGATTTTAGTCCCGCTACGCTTTTCAATTTTTTCCTTCCCTTCACGCAGCCCATACGCCAACCCTTCTAGAATCGAACGATATAAATGCGCTCGTGTATGTACATCTCCAAAACCTATCACCGCCCCTTTTGCTTCAGGCCCTGGCACACGAGTACCTGGAGACCAGTACGGCTGCAACATCAAACCCATAGAACCAGCAGGAACCGAGTTCACAAGCTCATCAAATAAAGCCTCTGGAGCCAAACCTTTCTCAGAAGCAACTTGTTGCTCTTTAAGGCCAAATTGTTTTTTAAACCAACTGACCATCCAAAATCCACGGTAAATCATCACTTCTGTATTATAAGAATCAGGAATAGCCGCGGGGTAAGGCGGAATAAACATGACAGGTTCAACATACTTTTTAGTGGTGGTATTGATCGTGGCGGTTGTTCCATAACTTAAACAACCGATATGAGGATCAACCCCGCCACTGCCAATAACTTCACAGGCTTTATCTGAAGCAGCTGCAATGAGTGGCAGACCTGCAGGCACACCCAAATGCTGTGCGGCGGCGTCATGAATACGACCCAATGTTTCACCGGGTTTAACCAACTCAGGTAGCATTTCGTCTTTCATACTAACCACCTGCCATTTCCAATCTAGCTTACTGGCCCATGTGTGTTTTTTATAATCAAACGGCAAATATCCAACCGTACAACCCACAGAATCTTTAAACTCTCCTGTTAATCTATGAGTAAGGTAACCACTCAATAGTAAAAATTTATGGGTCTTTTTCCAAATCTCAGGTTGGTTTTGAGCCAACCAAGGGGCCTGTGCTTTTTTCTGAAACCCTTCAACAACATGACGCAAGCCTAAACATTTAAACAAAACGCCCCATAAACCACCGATTGGTTTTTCAATTTCTGCCTGACGTTGGTCCAACCAAGTAATTGCCGGCCTTAAAGCCTGACCATTCTCATCTACATTGATTACAGTACCACGCTGCGTCGTTAACCCTACACCAGCCACTTGATCTGGGCTAACATCTGTATTTGCCCACAACTGTTCACATGCTAACCCCAAACTATTCCAATAAAGGTCAGGGTCTTGCTCTGCCCAACCAGGGTATTTCGAAAAGTAAGGCTCAATTTCAACCTTACCTTTTGCAACCAATTCGCCATTTAAATCGAAAAGCAAGGCTCTGACACTTTGAGTACCATTATCAATTGATAGAATGTATTTTTTCATTTTACTTACCACGTACCGCAGGCGAACCTATTCTTGTTATTTTTTATAGCTTAAAGCTAATGCAACCTAGACAGGAAGACTATACGAAGACTTCCAAATTTCTTGATAACGATTCCATTCTTGATTCCAGCGAGATTCATCCCAATGCATTTCTTGCATACACAGCGCTTTGATCTCATTTACAAACAGCTGCCCCCCCTGTTTGCAAAACAAGCCCAAACGAGTGCGCCTAAGCAAAATATCATCTAAATGCTCTGCCTGTTCATGTCGGGCTGCATAGCGAACCTGAGCCCAAAAAGTTTTAGTCCCCGGCACCAATTTCCAGCCATCCACATCAACACAATCACACAACTCTTTTATTCCAGCACCATAAAAACCAAGCAATCGGTTTTGAATTTCCTGATCCAACTCCTTGAGTTTTTCAGGAATGATATCCGCCTGACGGAAAATAGATTGATCATTATCTTTATATTTAAGGGCTGGCAAATATTTATTGGCGGCTTTAAGGACATCAAGAGCAATCAATCTAAAGGTTGTTAATTTCCCTCCACTCACTGTAATTAAACCGTGATCATCCCAAACACTGTGATCGCGTTTTTCTGACGATGGATTAACGCCGCCACTTGAGACAATCGGTCTGACGCCAGCAAACGTTGAAATCACATCATCTTGAGTAATCTTTGCACTTGGGAACATGTGATTAACAGCAAGCATTAGATAGTCGACTTCATGCTGTTCGATTACGGGTTCTGATTTAGTCATTTTTGGATTATCTAAATCCGTTGTTCCAATCACCGTCATCCCCTCCCATGGATAAACAAACATGCTTCGATTATCTCCTGGATGTTTCATTGTTATGCTTTGGAATAAAGGTAATCGCCAACTAGGAAGTACAATATGACTGCCCCTTAACGGGCGAATCTTTGCTTTACCACCTAGGTCTTCTCTAAATTTATCGGCCCAAGCGCCTGTGGCACTCACAATGATTTTTGATTCAATTGTTATCGCCTCAGAAAATCCTTCAAGTTCAACCGTTAACGCTCCTATATGATCATTATTCTTAATTACATCTTTAGCCGTTGCATAATTCAAAAGAACAGCGCCATCCTTCTCTGCTTCTTGCAAAACTCGCATAACCAAGCGACTATCATCTGTGACGGCGTCTGCGAAACGTGTGGCCCCAACCAGTCCCTCTGTATTAATATTCGGTAACTGGTATAGCGACTCATCTTTATTTAAGTACTCACGATAACGCTGCCCAGCAAAACCATCATATACGGCCAGCACCGCGTTAAATGCTAACGGCCCTGGGAACCCACCTTTGTAGTGAGGCCAAATAAAGGGCAATACCTCTACCAATCCTGGGGCCTCTGTCATCAAACGCTCACGCTCTTTTACACTGTGACTGGTTAGCTTTAAATTACCTTCCACTAAATAACGTAGGCCGCCATGAACCATTTTCGAAGAACGACTTGATGTCCCCCAAGAAAAATCTTTTTGCTCTAGCAATAAAACCTTTAGACCTTGGCGAGCAGCTTCTCGCACCACACCAGCACCGGTAATACCGCCACCAATCACAACCATATCCCATTGCTTTACACTGTTAATGTAATCAATTTTCTTTAGTCGCGATTCTTCATGTGTAGGTGCAATTTGCACTTGATTCATTTCATTTCCTTTGGCGGAGCCTAATTCTTACCGATTTATTTATCTTTTAATTCTAAAAGAGTACCTGGGTTCAGTTGCTGCTTCGGATCAAAATGCTCAACTAAACTTTGAATGGTTTCCATACCCAACTGCCCTTTTTCAGCAGTCATATACGGAGCATGATCTTTACCAACACCATGTTGGTGGGAAATAGTTGCCGTACCATTTGATACTGAACGGCAAGCCGCCGCTTTGATTTTCTTCCAACGTGCCAACGTATCACCGTAATTATCAGCATTTGGAAAAACATAGGTTGTGTAAATACTGCAACCCTGGGTATACATATGAGATAAATGAGTATAAACATGAGGAACAACCCCTTCCTCAGTTAATGCTGTGCGAACAGACTCCTCCATTTCATTCATGAGGTCTGTCACACGATGCCAATCTGTAGCGGTTTCAAACGTATCTACGGCATAACCTTCTAACCATAAGTTTTCACGTAAATATGGGAACTTAAAGCGATTTTCAGCCCACTTCTCCCCCATCATTTTCGGGCCTTTTACACCACCGAAAGCTTTTAATATTTTTAATGCTTGCTTAAGTGAAAGTGCGTTTTGCTTTTTATTACCTGTTACACCAAACGTTAACATGCACTTTCCATTTGAAACGCCACGTAGAGACAGATAAGTCTCAAGCGCGCCGATCAATTTTTCATGACCCGCTAATTTTAATTGTGTCTCTGTTTCTAATGCATTTGAAACACGTAACATAGATAATGGAATTTTATTTTGTACTATTTCTTTCACCGCACTTTTAGCCGACTCAAAACTCGGTAAAAATACTGCAAAGAATTTTTCTTCTTGCGGCAGTGGCGTTACTCGAACATTTACTTCAGTAATAACCCCCATACGACCTTCACTTCCCATAACCACTTCTCGAAGATCAGGACCCGCTGATGACGCTGGGATAGTTGGCACATCTAAATTCCCTTTGGGTGTCACCATGGTGCAACCAGCAAACATCTGCTCTATACGCCCGTAACGTAAAGACTGCTGTCCACTAGAGCGACTAGCTACCCAGCCTCCTAATGTCGACAACTCCCAAGACTGAGGATAATGACCCAATGTATAACCCTTTGAACGCAATTGAGCCTCAACTTGAGGGCCTGGAACACCCGCTCCGAAAGTGGCAATCTGACTTTCTGTATTAAGGCTTAATAATTGATTCATTCGGCCCATATCTATTGTTAATACAGGCACTTTAGATTCAAGCGGATTAATGTGGCCAGCAACACTGGTGCCGCCGCCATATGGAATCACTTCAATATCATTTTCATAGGCAAACTTTAAAAGCGTTTGTACTTGCTCGGTTGACTCAGGAAAGGCAACGCCATCAGGAAAAACACCAAAGTCACCACTTCTCATGGCCAACCAATCAGGTAGGCTTTGACCGCGAGCGTGGCGCACTCTCTGTTCGGCATCAGTTGAAATGAGCGGGTGCTCTGGTAAACGACTTTGTGGCACCTGATCACAGACTGACTTCAAATCAACATCTGCCAATACTGGCCCAGGGGCAACCTTAGATACAAGATACCCCATACCTGACTCAGGTGTAGCCATCGAAAAACCATCATCTCCCCAACCATTCCAACGACGCATATCTGAACCTCTTGTATATTTTGTACAATATTATTGTTGTTTGATGAATAGACCTTCTACTCATCTATCGCTATGATGCCTATATTAACTTTGGCTCGTTTGGATACACCGACCGATTATGCCAATGTCAGTGCAAATAAAGTCATAACAATAAAAAACGTTAAATCAGTCTTATATTATGAATCAATTAGGCTTCGCATCATCGCCCGCTGTTCTGCAGTATTTAAAAGCAGCTGCCGACTATGGCTTATCCCCTGAAAACATACTCAATGACAATCACGTTAGCCTTGAGATTCTTAACAATAATCTTAAACGGATCACGGGTGAAGATTTTCAACGAATTATTCGCTATTTAATTGAAGAAACAGATGACCCTTGCTTCGGATTGAAAACTTCTCGCTATGTTCAGGCCGGCTCATACAGTGTTTTAGGTTATATGGTGATGAACTGTAAGAGCCTAAAAGAAGCACTTATTAAAGCCCCGCTATATGAAAGGTTAGTTGGAGACATGGGGGTTAGCGAAGTAAAAACACTCGAAAACGGTGATACCGAAATGAGGTGGATCTGTAACTATTCTGATCCCATGGTGCGCCCACACATGATCGCCAATGTTTTAGGCTCATGGGTTAACTTCGCTCGATTCTTGGTAGACAAACCTGATGGTAAGCCTAAACAGGTTTGGCTTGAGTTCTCTGAACCAAACACGCAAAGCGTTTTACAATTTCAATCCATGTTTAACTGCCCTATTCGCTTTAATGCGCCCTATAACGCGCTCATTATGGATGACTATTTGATTAGCCTACCCATGAGACAGCCTGACGATCAGCTCCTAAAAACACTGGAAAATCATGCTGAGATTTTAATGGCAGATATCAGCGATAAGCAGCCTCTTCCCATTCAAGCTAAAAATGTAATAAGAGGTTTGCTATTAGAGGGGGTTCCTAGAAAAGACATGGTATCTAAAAGACTGGGGCTAACCGAGCGTACATTTCAGCGCAAACTGCAGCAGTATGATTGCAGTTATCAGCAACTGTTAGATGAAATTAGAATGGAGCAAGCAAAAGAGTTACTCACACAAACAGAACTGCCCGCTCAAGAAATTGCCATTCGACTGGGATTCAGCGAACCAAGATCATTCCACAGAAGCTTTAAAAAATGGTTAAACACCACGCCCGGTGAGTACAGAGAGGCTCATACAAATAATTGGGTGCAGTCAGGTGAGTCAATCAAGGTTTATTTAGCCCATCTATTACAAGAAAAGCTAAGCTAAACCTTCAAAAGTCACTTATTATAGAGTGTGGGTTGGGCGATCTGAAGAAAGAGCTCCAGCCAGATGTGTTTCGATTTTATTTCGAGCAACATTATCTTCGGCAAACTGAACTCCAACACCCGCCGCTTTATTACCTTGGGCACCTTTCGGTGTAATCCAGATAACCTTGCCAGCAACCGGAATTTTCTCTGCTTCATCCATAAGGTTCAGTAACATGAATACTTCATCACCCATGGTATAATTTTTATTTGTGGGAATGAATAAACCGCCATTTTTAATGAATGGCATATAGGCCGCATACAGTACAGCTTTATCCTTGATGGTAAGGGATAGAATCCCGTTACCTGGTCCAAATTTTGGAGCCATGAAAACTACCTTTTATTATTGTCTGGCATATTAGCCACGAGCTTGCCCCAATAACGAAATCCAGTCAATTAACAATGTCTCAATTAACATCTGAGAATTGGGATTTGCCTGACCTCTTAAAGCTTGCTGAGAAAAAATGGCTTTATTAAGCATACCCTCTAACTGCGCATAATCACACACAGCCGCCAGCTTAAGCGTCAACACAGACAGCTCTTGAATAGATAAACTCTGTTCGGGCAAGCCTGATTTCACTTTCTGCATATCTAAGATCAACTCATAAAACCACTGTAACACACTGCCAGTATCCCAGTTTTTCCACTTGAGCATCACTTCATTCCAATGACTACCGCCATTACTGAGATCCAACATGCCCTGGCAAAACTGCATGTATTGAACATGTATATCCTGCTCTATCATGCTTAAAGCTCTTAAGGGGGCACCCTTAGCCAGCCTTAAAATACTTTCCAAGCCAGTTTCCTGACTATTGACCTGCAACCAATCTAGACCTTGCTGCCAATTGGGTGGAGACAACTCATATTGCTGACAACGACTCTTTATTGTGGCCAACAAGCCACTAGGCTGATGGCTGTATAGCAACAAGGTAACATGACCACTTGGCTCTTCTAAGCTTTTTAACAAAGCATTTGATGCATTATTGTTCATGGCTTCAGACGGCCCTAACAAAACCACCTTATTCTCCCCCTTCTGAGGAGTGGTATTGACAAACTCAGTAACTTTTCGAATTTGCTCAATTTTAATTTGCTTCCCCGCTTCCTCTGGCTCAACCATTAACAGGTCGGGATGGCTGCCTGCATCATATAACATACAACTGGCACACTTACCGCAAGGCTTTGCATCCAAGCCTGTACACAACAATTGCTGGGCAAATTCTCGCATTAACAAACGCTTGCCAATGCCCTCCTGCCCGACCATTAATATGGCATGCCCTAGTCGCCCTACCAGCTGCTGCTGAGTAAGCCTTTGCCAAACGGCCTGAGTCCAAGGTAAAGCTGTGGCCACCTTCATACTGGACCCGCAGTGTTTAACAAGTGCTTTAACGACAACTCAATATCTTTTTGTACATGCTCTAGTGGCTGCGTGGCATCAACCACTGAATAACGCTTATATTGCTCTGCACGAGCCAAAAACATATCACGCACTCGATTAAAAAACGCCATATCTTCTGCTTCAATTCTATCTGCTTCACTGCGAGCAGATGCTCTAGCTCGGCCAACCTCAACAGGGGCATCTAGCAATACCGTTAAATCAGGCTGCATGTCTCCGTGCACTAACTGCTCTAATTGGCTAATCCAATCGAAATTTAATTGACGCCCACCACCTTGATAAGCGTAAGTTGAGTCCGTGAATCGATCACACAACACCCAAACCCCTCTATCAAGGGCAGGTTTAATCTTTTCCTGTAAGTGCTGAGCACGGGATGCAAACATCATTAATAACTCAGCTTTATCAGAAACATCACCTCCGTGAAGCAAAATATTTCTTAATTGCTCCCCAAGGTCTGTGCCTCCAGGTTCACGTGTCAATAAACACTCAATCCCTTGAGACTGAAGCCATGATTGAATAAAAGCGATGTTGGTGCTTTTGCCAACCCCTTCGATTCCTTCAATGGTAATAAACTTACCTTGCATGATTATTTCTTATCCGGTGTTGAGCGATATTCAGAAGATTTCTTTCGCTTATTGATCTGGTATTCACGAACCGCTTTATTATGCTCTGCCAAAGTGCTTGAGAAATAATGACGACCATCGCCTTTTGCAACAAAAAACAATTCCTCGCCTTCTGCCGGATGCAATGCTGCATATATGGCTTCTTTTCCCACCAAGGCAATGGGTGTGGGCGGTAAACCCTTTATTCGATACGTGTTATAGGCGGTTTTTTCTCTCAGGTGTTTGCGCCGTATATTACCCTTATAGCGATCACCTAAGCCATAAATCACTGTAGGGTCTGTCTCTAATCGCATGCGCTTCTCCAAACGCCTAACAAACACCCCTGCTATCATTTCACGCTCTTCTGGAGCAGCTGTTTCTTTTTCCACTATGGATGCCATGATCAAAGCTTCGTAAGAATTTTTATAAGGTAAACCCTCTTCTTTTTTCTGCCATTGCTCAGCCAGTACCTTTTCCAAACGGACTTGTGAACGCACCAATATTTCAGAAGCTCGAGTATTGCGATCAAATAAATAAGTATCTGGGAAAAAGCGCCCTTCAGGATGACCCGTCAACCCTAAGAACGGCATCAACTCATTTATATCTGAAGGAAGGTCTTGAATGAGTTGCTCGTGACTGGCAATTCGGCTTAACGTCTCTTTTATATTATGCCCTTCAACCAAGGTAATTTTATATTTAACGGTTTTACCTTTTACCAATAAGTTTAAAACATCCAAGCTACTCATTTCTGGTAAAAGCTCATAGTCTCCAGCTTTTGCCCTTCTTGCTTTACCTGACAGCTTTGCAACAATCATTACAAAACGGCTATCTGCAATGATGCCCCGATCATCCAACCCTGTAAAAAAACTAGACAGTGGACGACCTCGTTCATAAGAGACCACAACAGGCTCTTCTAAGTTTAAGGACACATGTAATTGAGTGACACCGTAAATACCAAAGGCAATGATCCAAATAGCGAGCATCAAACCCACTACGCTATATCGTTTATTCATTCTCACCCCTTGTATTCAATTCTTTTTGAAGCAACTTTGTGGTCTTACTTATTTGCAACACTTGTTGCTTTATTCTTTTTACAGGGACAACACCCATTACACTATTGCAAATAAACGCAGCGTCAAATGATGGTAAATCCGCTTGCTTTATGTCTAGTTCCTGCAATGTAATAGCCTGTCGCTGACAAACTTGCATGACCAAACTGCGCATCACACCTTTCACGCCAGAGATATTTAAATTTGGTGTAAACAACATGCCATTTTTTTCAAAAAACACATTACTCATTGTGCCTTCTATCACAAACCCTAAAAAGTTTGACATCAAGCCATCAAACTCTTCACATAGTTCTTGTTTCGCCAACACATTCTCTAATCGATTTAAATGTTTTAAACCCGATAATTGCGGCTGGATACCACACTGAGTATCGCATAACTTTAACGTGACGCCCTTTGTATAAATATCTGCATGAAAGTCGGGTAGCTTACTCAGGAAAAACGT
>CAJXIT010000053.1 GCA_913054055.1 uncultured Thalassolituus sp. | reverse complement strand
TACGACCCGCGATAAATGCCGTCATAGCTTGAGTGGTATAATCGGTCGCTGCCGCATTATCAGCAGTACCCATGTCACGTTTAGCGGCGTTAACTGACTGTCCAAAGTTATATTCACTACGTAAATCTAACTTGCCATCGCCATCAGTATCGTGGGAACCATTCCAATCTGCACGGCCATTATCAGCAGATACTTTGCCCGCAATTTCAACATCAGTATATTCTAAGTAGTTTCGAGCAGCACCGAAGTAACCAAAACCTTCATCCCAAGCGTGCTCAAGAGAAGTGTACGCATCAGGGTCTTGCTCATCCGCATCAACAGCATTTGAAGCTTTAAGGCCCTTAGAATCGCTATCATGATCAGCGGCTAAATAATCTTCAGCGGTTTGAGAATAGGCAACAGCACCTAATAAGAATTTTTGGAAAAGTTGTGAGTAATCTAGACCAAGAGTTGTATCCACTTTTCCATCTGCAGCGCCAGAAATCCACTCAAGCATTAATGAGTATGGAGCATCGTGATCGTTTACTGCGTCATCGTTAGCACTTGTACCACAGTCAACTAAAGTAGCTACATTCCAGCCAATAAATTCACCTGCACTTAATTCGTTATCGCAGCCAGCCGTTTTACCTGCCAAGTCTTTTGAACCTGCACCCGTAAATACATCTGTGTAATCTGACTGAACCAAAGTGAAACCGCTTTCAGCGCTAACAGGAACCGCTGTTACACCAGTACCTGCAGCGCTATAGATATCGCGAGCTTGCAAGTAAGTAACACCATCTGTGTAAATAGCTAATAACTCAGCTTCCGTAACCTCAGAATCACCTGTTGCACCTTTAAGCTCACTTATTAAAAGCTGACGAGCCGCCTGACCAGTAAATTTAACTGAAGACTCTCCATCAACCACTTTACTATCAAACGCATAAGTTGATGGATAATTGATAGGTGCTTCCCCATCTGAATCACTGCCACATGCGGCAAGCATGCCCGCAGCCGTTATTAGTGTAAGGCCTTTGATTAGTTTCATTGGTTGAATACTCAAACTCTAAAGATCATTAACAAGTGTTAATGAGAATTATATGCATTATCAGCAGCATTTCAACTAAATAATACTGATTCTTATTATTAATCCAGTGATTCAAATCAATAGTCTGACTTACTATCCTTTCTTTTAGGCACAAAAAAGCCGAATCACTTCTGATTCGGCTCACATTATTGACTGCGATTTCTAATAAAAAATATTACCAAGCTTCTACATTAGCAGGGGCAAAGTTATATGCTTGTTGAAGAATGTCTCTGGCTTCTTCTAGATTAAATTTCCGTGCACCGTATAAATTATTAGTTTCCGGCCTAGGAACTTCACCAATTTTCACGTGCAAATCCACCAAATCCGATTTTGAAATAATGGGGTCATCATTAAATTGCAAACCCAGCGCCAAACCTTTTAAAGTTGACCATAATTTGAAATACTCGTAATCATTAGAATCAAATTCAGAGGCGTCTTCATCAACTAAAGCTTCATCAATGCTTATAATAGCTGCGTTAATGTTGTGTATAATGCTCGCAGCTAAAACCTTTTCTAAATTCTCTAGAATAATATCCGCTTGTTCTTTTAATTCGTTATGATAGCCAACAAACTCCTTCGGTTCTCTGCCATGATTTTGCTGAATGATCTCACGCCCCAATAAAAATGCATTCCACATATTGCCAGAAAAATCTGTGTTAACTAAGGCGGCACCTGCATCTCGCTCAGAAGCCAAAACTGCAAATGCTGTATTTAACTCCGTATATACATCGATAAAGCCATCCCCATTTTCATCATAATCTGGTTTTGACACGATTTCTGAATCTGTATAGAACCCATAGTTGCGTGCTGCCCCAAAATAACCAAATGACTGATCCCATACATTCGCTAAATCTGTATAAGGCAAGAGAGCATCTACTTTTTCTTTAGCGGTAATTACTTTTTTTTCAAAAGTTGTTATCGACTCTTTTTTATCTAATACTTTTTTCTCTTGATCAAAATAAGATTCTGCAAGATCTATCGGGCCATATTGAAAGTAATTGTCGGGATTGCTGTAAAAAGCCAAATCTTTTGTGATATCTGCCTCTGGATCTGCTGCTAACCAATCATTTAGCATTTGTTCAAGTAACTCTTCATTTGCAATTAGGTTTTCTTCTTCAAACTCTAATCGAGCTTCTTCTACTTCAACTTCAGCCTCTTGTTCTAATACAACACTATAATTTAATGGATCTGTATTTTGTTTTAACAAGCCTTCATCTGATCTCAAGTTATACTGAGCAACCAACGAATAATTGATACTGCCTAATAAAAATTGATCCAATATTAGGTCAAAGTGAATGCCATCAGTAGACACATAACCTGTTGCGTCATCTCCATCCACAGACATCAATGCAATCTGTGCAAACCAGTCATCAACCAATCCTTTGGCCATCTCATCTCCATCAACAATATCAGCCAATAAAGGCCAGCCAATGAAATCCCCTAAAAGCTCCTTGGTGACAACGCCATCATTATCAACATCAACAAGTGTTTTGTTCGATAGCGCACGAGCTGCAGATCCTGATTGAAGGTCGTCGACCAAGTTAGTCTCAGTTGTGATGTCTGAATAATCATTAACCAGTATAGATAAACCAGAATCTAAATCTAACGAAACGGCTGTGGGCTCAGCGTTTAAACCTGTATAAATATTATAATTTTGAAGCCTCTCAACCCCCTGAGAGAAAATTTGATCAAGACGCGAGTCAGCCTCTTCGGCACTTAATACTGTTTTAATTTCTGAAGACCTGACATATGACAGCAACTCAGACTTCAAAATAAACTGTGTTGCCGCAACATCATTAGAAACAGAAGAGTTAAAATCAGTATTAGTACGACTTGTAAACGTGTATTCGCTTGGAGGGGTGTATACAGGGTCACTGGCATTATCATCGCCACAGCCCACAACCAGTAAGGCACACATTAGAGGTGCTAGTTTCTTGAATAGCGTCATTACGTACCTTTATTGTTTTTATCACGTAAAATAGTGCCCGCATCATATCAAAATCAGTGGCTGAAACAATCGTATATCCAGCCATAATTCGACTCAATGAACGGACTGTGCATACATCCTGTGCTTTTATTATTTGAAAGGAACATTTGTACAAGTTGCAACACTAATACATTGAATTCTGGCTATTTAGCTCCATATTAAAAGACTTAAATAACGGGTTAACACATAGGATTAACAAAATGATGCGAATTTTGCTGTTTTTAGCCACCAACCTTGCGGTGATATTGGTTGCCAGCATAACCCTCAGCTTACTGGGCGTAGGCAGCTATATGACGGCTAACGGCCTGGATTATGGCAACCTATTGGCCTTCTGCTTAGTCTTTGGCATGGTGGGATCTGTGGTGTCTTTGCTGATGTCCAAATGGATGGCCAAGCGCTCCATGGGCGTTCGAGTGATCGAGCAAGCCAGTAATGCAGATGAACAATGGTTAATAAGCACTGTACAAGAATTGGCTGACAAAGCCCGAATTGGTATGCCTGAAGTGGGTGTATTTGCTAGCCCACAAGCCAATGCGTTTGCCACTGGCGCGAACCGCAATAATTCTTTGGTCGCTGTCAGTACAGGGCTACTCAATAAAATGAGCCGTGAAGAAGTGAAAGCGGTACTGGGGCATGAAATTGGCCATGTGGCCAACGGCGATATGATTACACTGACCTTGATTCAGGGTGTTGTGAATGCTTTCGTCATGTTCTTCGCGCGCATCATTGGTAGTTTCATTGACCGTGCGGTTTTCAAAAATGAAAACGGCCATGGCATTGGGTTTTATGTGGCGACTTTTTTCGCAGAAGTGATTTTAGGTATTTTAGCCAGCACCATCGTATTCTGGTTCAGTCGTCGCCGTGAGTATCGAGCTGATATTGCTGGGGCCGAGCTTGTTAGTCCGGCCGCCATGGCAAGTGCATTAATGCGCTTAAAAGCCGAATATGAACAGCCAAGTGATATGCCCGATGAAATGGTGGCTTTTGGCATCAGTGGTGAAATGAAGAATAAACTAGGGGGTCTATTTATGAGCCACCCCCCTTTGGATAAGCGTATTGAAGCGTTAAAACAGCGTTATCAGTAAGCAACTATTCTGATCTCACTACGCAAAAAGGCGAACATGAATGTTCGCCTTTTTATTATCCATCCATTCTACATTGACGACTTAACTGGTTTCGTCTTCCTCGCCAGGGGAACCTTCTAACTCGCCAATTTGGCATTGATTTCGACCATTTTGCTTGGCCTTGTATAGGGCTTTATCCGCAGCATCAAATACTTGTTCGATTCGATACCCTGATTTAAAACATGCTATGCCACACGAAATGGTGATTTGAACCCGTGATCCTTTAAAATGAAATGGGCTTTTTGCTACCTGCCCTCGAATTTTTTCACCCACTTGCAAAGCCGCTTCGGCGTCGGTTTGAGGCAAAATCACCACAAACTCTTCACCGCCATAACGGGATAGAAAATCTGTTTCCCGTGTGCCTTTCTTTACCTGACGGCTGATCAACTGCAAGACTTTATCACCCGCTTGGTGGCCATAATTGTCATTAATGGACTTAAACTTATCCACATCACACACCAATAGACTTAAGTCCCCTCCATAACGGCGATAGCGTTCGTATTCTTTTGCCATATAAAGGTCATAGGCACCGCGATTAGGTAACTGGGTTAAGCTATCTGTCATGGCCACCAATTGGCTCGAATTAAGCTGTTCCTTAGCTTCCTCTAATTCTGCCTTCATGGCGTTTAGGCGATCACCCATGTCTTTGATGTGCTGCTGAAACTCTATCTCTCTCGAACGCTGATCTAACTTGAATGAATCAAGAGTGGCGAACACTTCGTCTAGCTGATGGCTAACCGAGCCTTTTAATGCCTTAGTATCCCCCCCAGCCAGTACGTCTTTTAGCTCATCTAAATGACCTCGCATTTTTTGGTCAAAATCTTTGCTGGCGTTATTGAATTTGGATTCTAGCTGCTCACCTTGATTCAACCATTTTTGCAGCGCATTTAAACGCTCATTTAGGGTTTTTAAAAAGCTTTCAAACTCTTCTTGCTCGGTACCTAACGCAGATACCACTAGGTCTGAGAGGATTTCTAACGCAGGGACAAGCTCATACCAGTTTAGCCCCGCTTTTACCTTGTTTAATAGCTGGTTGGCCCTAGGTTGCTCAGGATCCGGTAATGACAGTTTTGTAATTAAACTGCTTAATACACGACTGGCTTCGATGCTTAGGGTATTTAGGCCTTCTTTTGATGAATCTTGGTTCGGGTCTTCACTTTCTATTTCATAAGGTTGCTGACCAACAGAAGAAATTTTATCACTGTCTGTTTGCTTTGCCTCTTCTTGCTCCTTACTGAACAGGCGACCAAACCAAGAGCCTTTGTCAGTCTGATCTGGTGCACTTTCGATTTGGTCCGCCATGGCATGGGCCCATTGGGCTATGATCTGACTTAATGCAACAAGCAGCTCCGCTTTATCTGTATTACGCACTTGCTTACGCACTTTTTTAACCATTTTGGTCAATGTAGACGGTAGCGCTTCATATTTGGTTTCAATATCTACCAGGGACTGGGAGAGGTTCTCTTGGAAACTTTCTTGGTGGGATTGCCAGCGTTCAAAGCCATGTTCAACGCGCTCTAAAACGCGACTCAGGCCGGTTATTTGCTCTTTCCTAAGCAGTACGCGTGCTTCTTCAAGCTGGCTATCTAAATCCTGATCACGCCCTTCAGCCACCACCGTCAAACGAATTAATGCTCGACGCAACTGAGCCGTGTGGTCTTCAAAGCGTTTTTCTAGCTTCTCATGATCATCAATCAGGTTTAAATATTTGTTTTTCCAGCGGTCGGTGGTGCTCATCATTCCCCCCTAAATATGTTTTTAGTATAGGGCATGATTTTCAGTGTGCTGGTTTGTGAGGGATTTTGTTTAAAGGCTGGGAATATAGGGGGTTGAGCCCGCTACTAGAACAAGCAGGCTCAATTTAGGACTACTTCTTAAGGGCTTTACGCTCTTTTTCAACTAAGTAGTTAACCACATCAAAGATCTTCTCTTCACCACCCGCTGACGTGGCATTAATCAAGTACTTACCGTTAACGATAATGGCAGGCACGCCGCTGATACCCCAAGTGCGTATCATTTGATCGGCCATTTTCATTTGGCGGCGAACACTAAAAGAATCATTGTATTTATCAAAGTCCGCTTCGCTTACACCATATTGAGCCAGAAACGCTTTTTGCTCACCTTCGGTAAACAGGGATTTACGCTGCTTATGAATTGAATCAAAAATACCTTGATGCACCTTATGATTCACTTTCAAAGCGTGAGTTAAGTAAAACAACCCCGCATGGATTTTCCACTGACGGTTAAATTGCGCAGGTATCTGATAAAAATCCACATCGGCCTGTAAAAACTTCTTCCAAGCCTGAACCGTCGGTTCAAAGTGGTTGCAGTGGCCACAGCCATACCAAAAAGCTTCTACCACTTCGATCTTACTTGGGTCACGAGGGGTGGTTTGACTTGCCAATACTTTATAGTGCTGGCCGGCAATGTAGTTTTCCGCTTGAGAAACAGAAGCGGCAATAACCAATACAAAGGCCATTATGGCGTGTATCAATTTCATGAAAATTCCTTAGTACAATATTTATTCTGAGTGATAGCGCGTAAGACTACTTATTCGATGTGGATTGGACAAGTATTGTGGCCAAAGTTCCAAGCGATTTAACAAAAGAATATGAAAGTCGAAATCATTAAGCATAAAAAAGGGCAGCTAAAAAGCTGCCCATTTTAAATGCTCATTAAAGCCAATCAATGCCTAGTGAAGGCCTTGAATATAAGCTGAAACCGCATCAATTTCTTTGTTAGACATACGAGCTGCAATGTCACGCATTACGTCACTTGCATCGTTAGCACGCTTGCCTTCCTGGAAAGCAACCAGTTGCGCTTTGATGTAAGCACCGTGTTGGCCACCTAAAGCAGGGAAACCAGCAGCAGACATACCACTACCGTCCATTGAGTGACAAGCCATACAAGCTGGAACGCCTGTTGCCTTATTACCTGCACGGTAAGTTTTCTCACCTAACGCCACTTTGTCTTTAGCAGCATAACCAACTGTACGCTTTTTAGTCGCAAAGTAAGCCGCAAGGTCTTCCATTTGCTTGTCGTTAAGTGCCGCTACCTGACCTTTCATGATGGCATTATCACGGGCACCACTTTTAAAGTCTTTTAGCTGTTTGGCAAGGTAAGCTTCACCTAAGCCAGCGATTTTTGGGAAACTCGGAGCGGCACTGTTACCGTCTTGTCCGTGACAAGCTGCACATGCTGCTGAGATTTTTTTACCTGCACCCGCATCACCGGCTTGCGCAGTAACAACTAGACCCAGAGACAACATCAAGCTAATCGCCAACTTTTTCATGGGGTTTTATACCTTATATAAATTTAATGAATTCTATTATTTTGCTTTGCTCATGAATGTGATCAGTGCCTTGAACTGATCAGCCGAGCAATCCATGCACAAACCTTTTGGCGGCATAGCACCTTTACCATTTGTCACGCTAGATACTAATGCGTCCATACCTGTGGCCAACTTAGGTGCCCAAGCAGCGCTATCAAAGGCTTTAGGAGCCCCTGCAACGCCCATTGCGTGGCATGCCATGCATGATTGTTTGTATTTTGCTTCTGCATCAAAAGCGCTTGCTGACACAGAAAATAACAGGGCCGCTGCAAATCCAAGTACGGTTTTCATGGCTCTCTCTCCTTTACCAATATATATTTGGCTTATAGGTTCACATAATTTTTGTGGCATTATAACCAAAGTGCTCCCACTTACAACTTGACCCAAAGCAGTAAACACCCCATGGACTCAGCAAAAATCAACTTTCAGCGCGCAAAATATACAATTAGTGCGCCTAGCATTAAGCAATGCCCTGAGGACACCGGTGCAGAAGTGGCCTTTGCTGGTCGCTCTAATGCAGGGAAATCCAGTGCTCTTAATACCTTAGCTCAACAAAATAAATTAGCACGCACCAGTAAAACCCCTGGTCGGACACAGCTGATTAACTTTTTTGAAATACAGCCTGGGGTTCGTATTGTGGATTTACCTGGGTACGGATTTGCCAAGGTGCCTGAGCGTATGAAACGTGAATGGCAGAAAAACATGTCAGAGTACCTTGAGAAGCGTAAAAGCCTTAAAGCCATTGTGCTTGTGATGGACGTTCGCCACCCATTATCTGAATTTGACCGCATGATGTGTGACTGGGCATTGGATGTAGACATGCCCGTGCATATTCTACTAACCAAATCTGACAAATTAAAACGAGGTCCCGCTCAAGCCACACTGCATAAAGTGAAAAAAGAAATGGCCCACTTAGGAGACTTACTAACGGTTCAAACCTTCAGTTCTCTTAAGAAAGACGGCACCGTAATTTTACAGAATCAATTAAGTAAATGGTTGCAGCCTCCCCAAGAATCAGAAGAGGCTTAATCTTCATAGATAGATCAGAACGTGGCTCTTAGCTCAGCACCTAGAGTCACTTTTGACCCAGATGTATATTCAATTGACCGGCGTACGCCGCCTGAAGTAAACGCCATTGCAGGTTCTTGAACCATTGCTAAATTCACAAATGGACGAAGCTGCAGTTTCGCCATAAAGTCCCATAAATATTCAGCACGAATCACTAATGAAGAGTGATCGCCGTACTTCACTTTACCCTGTGCTTGTGGACTATAGCTTGAGTATTCCAACATACGAGAGAGCGTCAAAGAACCTGTCCAAGCGTGGTTTTGTTTAATGGGTAAAATTGCTCCAAAGCTTGCACCATAAGTAAATGGGGCGGTCACTTTTTCACCAGCCACCTCATCCGAAATGGCCATAGAAGTGAACAAGCTGCCCATCCAATGGGTGTCCATTTCAGTGATCCAGTTGGCTGCCATTGAGCCTCCCAAACGGTAAATACCTTTGCCTTGTCCTGCAGAAGAACCCACTTGAGTCGAGTTATCTGGTGTCGCAAGCTTGGTTGAGCACACAGAGCTAATGGATGAAGCAGAACACACAGGTAAATCTAAGAATACGTTAACGGCCGAGCTTTCATCTAAACGGTAAGCCCCTAAAATCGTAAGATCCGAACCACCTTCAGTGACCCAATCCCCTTCAAAACCCGCGCCTTCATTACTGGCTATTGAGGTTTCATCTTTCTGGTAGGTATAGCCATATTTGAACCCCAATGAAATATCTTTGGTCAAACCATACATGTAGGTTAAAACGGTTTGAAAGTCATAACCTTTTTTATTGGCATCCGAAAAACCACGTTCATTATCATCAATCGCTCCAATGGTTGCGTCATTCACATAGTCAGCACCTGCATACCAATCACTCATGGACACAGTAGTAGAAGCAAACTGCTGACCTTGAGCCAGAGTATCGCCCATGTAATTTTGACCGGCGGCAAAAGACAGTGAAGAGAAACTAAACAGAACGATAGAAACGAAGCGAAACCACATTTGTGAGCCCTAGTAGCATTATTATTTTATTTGGCTGGGGCCGAAGAGTGAGGGGATTAGGGCATTTTGTCAATATTGGCCTGAGGTACATAGGTACAGTTTGAATGTAAAATCACCCTGAAAAAAAACTGATTGGCCAAATCTCAGAGAACCATCCCTTCTAACTACGACAAATATTGAAAGTATTTAGGCAAAAAGAATCCTGGTCGTCCAATTCGCGGAGAACCTCCTATGTAAAACCTTGAATATTGAAAGCGCTTAGGTAAAAAGAAGCCCGATCGTCCAATTCGCGGAGAACCTTCTGTGTAAACACCTGGAATATTGAAAGTAATCAGGCAAAAAGAAGCCTGATCGTCATTGGGGGAGAACGATCAGGCTAGAAATGCCTTTGGATTCATTGGGGAGATACCAAAGGCAGCGGTAACTGGTTTAAGGCAATATCATTACCTTTAAGTACCAGATTAGAACGCATAAATGGGTTTTCCAGTTTTTTTACAAAAAATTATAAGAAAAGACCCCATGTAGCCTCATGGGTGAGGTTAGTAAGCGCTTTTCACCATCAAATTTAGTCAAGCCACGATTAACAATCCAGTTCTGAAGCGCCAGACAAAAAAAACCCTCACCTGCCAATGCAGATAAGGGGTTTTCATAGACTTACGAACCGCTCAGCCCATTTTTATCGGTATTAATGGGCTTCATCCCAGTTTGCACCCTGGCCCACATCTACGATTAAGGGCACGTCTAGATCGGCAGCAGACTCCATCACTCGCTTAATATCCGCACTGAACGACGCTAACTTGGCTTCAGGCACTTCGAAAATTAATTCATCGTGCACCTGCATGATCATGCGTACATCCGGCTCATTGGCTTGAATCCATTCATGCATTTTGATCATGGCGCGCTTAATAATATCCGCGGCCGAACCTTGCATTGGAGCGTTAATGGCGGTGCGTTCCGCTGCCTGTCTGCGCATACCATTGGTGCTGTTGATTTCAGGCAAATGCAGGCGGCGACCAAATAGGGTTTCTACATAACCCTGCTCAGTGGCCAGATTACGGGTATTTTCCATGTAGGCCTTCACACCTGGGTAGCGTGCAAAATAAGTATCAATATAGGCTTGGGCTTCTTTACGGCCCACATCAATCTGACGGGCAAGGCCAAAAGCGCTCATGCCATAGATCAAACCAAAGTTAACCGCCTTAGCGTGACGGCGCTGCTCAGTGGTCACTTCTGACTCATCCACAGCCATTATTTCAGCGGCGGTGGCTCTGTGGATATCTTTTCCATGATTGAAAGCATCCACAAGGCCAGGGTCTCCTGATAGGTGCGCCATGATGCGCAATTCGATCTGGCTGTAATCCGCTGCCACCATTACATAACCCTCAGGGGCTTCGAAGGCTTGGCGAATTTTACGGCCTTCATCATTACGAATTGGGATGTTTTGTAAGTTCGGATCAGACGAGGATAAACGACCCGTTGCCGTCACCGCCTGGTGATAAGAGGTATGCACACGATTGGTTTGCGGCTGAATCATTAAAGGCAGCTTATCGGTATAAGTATTCTTCAATTTGGCCAGACCACGGTGTTCCAGAATCACTTTGGGTAATTCGTAATCTTGGCTCAATTCCACCAGTACTTCTTCAGCCGTTGAAGGCTGTCCCTTTGGTGTCTTTTTGATAATCGGCAATCCCAGCTTTTCAAAAAAGATGGTTTGTAGCTGTTTAGGAGAAGACAGGTTAAACACTTCACCCGCCAAATCATGGGCTTGCTGTTCAAGCTGTTGCAACCTTTGAGTGATATCCGCACTTTGCTCATGCAATTTGTTAGCGTTTACTGACGCTCCTAGCATTTCCATGTTAGTAAGTACTTGCAATACAGGTAATTCAAGGTCTGCATAAAGAGTTAGTAGTGACTCACCTTTTGAAAGTCTTGCGTGCAGCTCTTCGTGTAAGCGCAACGTTATATCTGCGTCTTCGGCTGCATATTCACCCGCTTTTTCAATCTCAATTTGATTGAAGGTTAATTGCTTGGCGCCCTTGCCAGCAATGTCTTCAAACTTCACACATTTATGGTCAAGGTAGGTTTTGGCAAGATCATCCATATTGTGTTTGCTGGCAGTGCTGTTCAGCACATAGCTTTCTAACATGGTGTCGTGTTCGATGCCGTTTAAGCTGATGCCATGATTCTTTAATACATGGGCGTCGTATTTTAAGTTTTGACCTACTTTTTTCACGCTTGTATCTTCAAGCAAGGGCTTCAATTCATTCAGCACCCATTCACGATCTAGCTGCTCAGGTGCACCCACATAATCATGAGCAACGGGCACGTAAGCGGCTTCATTGGGAGCAGTCGCAAAACTCACACCCACAATTTTTGCCTGCATGTAATCCAGAGACGTGGTCTCGGTATCAAAAGCAAAGTAAGGTGCCGCCTTTAACTTATCCACCCAGCTGTGGAAATCTTTTTCTGTGGATAAAATGGTGTATAAACTTCTGTCCACAGCCGTTTCAGCCGCCTTAACTTCTTCAATAGGGCCTGTGGATAACTCCTTGCTCCAAGTCTTAAATTCGTATTCAGTAAAGAACTTTAATAGAGCCTTGGTATCAACAGGCTCAACTTGAATCTCATCAAGATTTTGCTCTAATGCCACATCGCATTTGATGGTGGCCAGTTCATAAGACAAGGGCAGCTGTTCAAGGGCAGAGCGCAAATTCTCACCCACCTTGCCTTTTACTTGCTCGGCATTTTCCATCACGCCTTTTAGAGAGCCGTATGCATCCAGCCATTTAACCGCGGTTTTCGGTCCGCACTTTTCAACGCCAGGAATGTTATCCACCTTGTCACCCATCAAGGCCAAATAATCAATAATCTGATCTGGGCGCACACCGAATTTTTCAGACACACCGGGCACATCCATAAACGTATCGGTCATGGTGTTCATCAGGGTCACATGTTCAGTGACCAACTGAGCCATGTCCTTATCACCAGTGCTGACAATCGTTTCAATGCCTTTTTCAGTGGCTTCTTTGGCCAAGGTGCCGATGACGTCATCCGCCTCTACTCCTGGGGTCACAATTAAAGGCAGCCCCATGGCTTGTATGATGTCGTGAATAGGCTGTATTTGAACCCTTAGATCATCTGGCATGGGTGGGCGATTGGCTTTGTATTCCGGGTATAAGTCGTTGCGGAAGGTTTTGCCCTTGGCATCAAAAATCACCACGATTTTGGCGTCGCTGTAGTCTTTTTGCAGCTTGCGAATCATGCTCACCACACCGCGAATGGCATTGGTGGGAAACCCTTTTGAGGTGTTCATTTCACGAATGGCATGAAAGGCACGGAACAAATAGGATGAGCCATCCACTAAAATGACTTTTTGAGGGTTATTATCTGTCATAGGTCTATTCTTTTATAAGGAAGTGGCCGTACAATATGCCAATACAATTTTTGCAGGCAGTTTATCATGAATCTTATTCGTACTTTGTTATTAATCACCGCCGTTTTTGTCTCTGTTTTTGGCGCTATTGCATCTGTCAGTGCCAACCCAAATGAGCCTTCTATTCACATTCGTCACAGTGATGATAAAACCTTTTACGAATACAAGGTCACGGAGAGTTGGTGGAAATTAAAGTGGTACCAAAAGTGGGCCCAACTTACTATCTAGTGCCCACAGAAGACGATGAAATGAAGCGTCAAAAAGACTCTAACCTAACCGTGCCTAAGTGGGTGATTTTTAGCTGGTAAACAACCCGCTTAACACCCAGTTTTATCATCATTTTTGAGCAGTAAACCATGTCTGTTTATACAGAGCTTAGCTCCGACGATTTCAACCAGATTCTTAGCCATTATGATCTTGGCAGCCTTGTGAGCTTTCAAGGCATTGCCGCCGGCATTGAAAATACCAACTACAAGATCACCGTTAAAAAGAACGATATTAAAGCCGATTATTTCCTCACCATATTTGAAGAAATATCGGAAAGTGAGTTGGATTTTTTCATTCCGCTTTTGGCTCACCTTAAACAAAACAATTGCCATGTGGCCGGTCCAAAACAACAAATATCAACGGCATTGTCTTTCATTATTAAAGACAAACCTGCTGCCATTTTTGATTGTTTATCGGGTTATCATGTAGACAACATTCAAGCCGTTGAATGTTTTGCCATCGGCGCTGAATTAGCGCGTATTCAT
>CAJXIT010000052.1 GCA_913054055.1 uncultured Thalassolituus sp. | reverse complement strand
GCAAATGTATATTTTATTAGTTATTTGCCATCTCTATTAAAGTGGATGGATGTATTCATGGTAACTAGTGGTGGGCTGTTTATAAGCTTTCTTGCTACTGTTTACCCAGCTTATAAAGCCTCAAAAGTTCAACCTGCGGAGGCCTTACGCTATGACATCTAATAACGAAATAATGAAAGAGCGACACAGTACAAATCCAGCTACTGAAAATGAAGTACTGGTGCTGGAGTGCGATCAGCTAATTAAAGAATACAAAATCGGCCCGCAACCCATTCGTGTTTTAGATGAATTAAATTTTAGTTTGCGTGCCGGGGATTGGGTTTCCATTGTGGGGGCGTCAGGTTCGGGCAAGACCACTTTATTGAATATGCTTGCAGGTTTGGATTCAGCCACAAGCGGTAAGGTGGAGTGGTCAGCGCAAGACATTAGCTTGTTATCAGAGAGTGATTTAGGAGAGCTCAGAAATCAACACCTTGGTTTTGTGTATCAGTTTCATCATTTGTTAGCAGAGTTTAATGCGCTTGAAAATGTCTGTATGCCATTATGGATACAAGGCATGAATAAAAAAGAGGCTAAAACCCATGCATTGAATATGTTGAAGCAAGTTGGCTTGGAAAGCCGAGCCTTGCATAAGCCAGCTGAATTGTCTGGTGGTGAGCGTCAGCGTGTAGCCATTGCTCGTGCGTTAATTACACAGCCTGCCATGGTGTTATTAGATGAACCCACGGGTAATTTAGATAGCCAAACGGCAGAAGAGATTCAAACTCTTTTAAAATCATTAAACCAAGACTTGAAAACCGCATTTGTAGTGGTGACTCATGACTTAGTGTTTGCAGACTTGGCTAAGCAGTCTTATCGCTTGGATCAAGGGAAGCTGGCTGAAATTAAAGTTTATTGAAGTAATAAAAAAAGGGCTCATTGAGCCCTTTTTAATTTGTTTATGATCGTGCTTAAGTGGCACGTTGCGAACGTTTTAATTTGCGTTTATTCCAATTGTGAACCACATGCCACCTCCAGAATAAGCGCATGCCGATATAGCCCATCAGTCCAAATATTAACGCGCAAATCAGAGAACCTAGTAAAAGAGGTTCCCAAATGGCCCCTAATTCTGTCATTGCCCAGTCTACCGAAAGCTCTATTTCAAATGGTCGAGTAGGTAAGTCTAATATGACAGTGCCAACTTTATAGGTGAAATAAAAGATAGGGGGGATAGTTAAAGGATTGCTGATCCATACTAGGCCAATTGAAATCGGTAAGTTTGAATGAATGTATACCCCAACAAAGGCCGCTGCCACCATTTGAAACGGCATAGGCATGAAGGCGAAGAATATCCCTACGAAAAAGGCACGAGAAACCGATCTACGGTTTAGGTGCCATAGGTTTGGCTCATGAAGTAATGGGCCTAAAAACTGTAAAGAAGGATGATCTTGCACGGTCTGAGGATTAGGGAAATATTTTTTTAGTGCTTTTTTAGGCATAGTATTCTCAGATACAAACTATCTACCGAATTGACGAATATTTGATCTGATTGTCAATTTCATGGACTGAATTCACGTAATTATGCACGGATTGCATAGGACATACTAGATGAAAACCTACCTTTTGGGTTTTGCAGTAGGGGCCTTAATTAGCTCAACCCAATGGGGTTGGCTTATTCTGCTCACCCCATTCTTAATACTCTATTTAAGTTTCATTTCTAAGACAGGCTATAAAATAGTGGTAAGCGCAATGCTGGGCATGGCTTGGGTATCTATGCATGTGTTTTGGGTAGAATCAAAAGCAGTGGATGCTAATGCTGAGCCATTTAAGCAGGTAATTGAAGGGAGGGTTGTTAACCTAGTGGGTGCGAGTGATTCAGAGGGTAAACTTGGATTTGATTTTGTCTCAAAAATTTCAAGGCTTAAAGTAGGTTGTTACCGATGTCCCATGAAGATGAAAGAAGGGGAGGTTTGGCAGTTGGCCCTTCGTGTTCGACCCCTAATTTCATTACATAACCCCAGTGGATTCGATTACCGGAAGTGGATGCTTGCAAAAGGTTATACTGCGGTGGCCAGTGTGCAAGTAAAGTCTCTTAAAAATAAACGGCTGGGATTAGGGCGTTCAGGTTTTGGCTCTAAAGATCATGTGTTTAATTTACTTGAATCGGCTCAGGCTCCAATTCTAAAAGCACTTTTACTAGGTGATAAATCCAGCTTGCAGGCTGACGATCGTCGTTTAATTAATCAAGCGGGAATTAGCCACCTGTTTGTCGTATCAGGTTTGCATGTGAGCTTGGTTGCTTTTTTGTTGGTGTTTGTATGTGTGCAAATTCAGAAACCTTTTCTTATATTTCATTGGCGCTTTAGTAAATACATTGGCATCGCTCTAGGTGTGACCTTTGCCGGATATTATGCATTTTTATCGGGTATGAATACGCCTGCTGTGCGTGCATTTATTATGCTTTGCTGCGCCATGCTACTGTTGTGGGGGAAAAGAAATGTTCCTGTTTTTCATTATTGGTTGTTGGCTTTAAATATCGTATTGCTGGCTTCGCCCTTGGCTTTTTTAGATATGGGGGCGTGGTTATCTTTTGGGATTGTATTGGCTTTAATTATGGGGATGTCCGGCTTAGCTCTAATGGCCCAGGGTAGGCCTGCTTTGTTTGCTGTAAAAGAAACGCAGTTGGCATTAAACCCTTTTAAGCAACTGTTGAATCAATTTTACCCTGTTGTATATGGCGTGTTTAAAGCCCAGTGGTTTGCATTTTGTATCGGTGCTGTGATTTTAACGGTTTTCTTTTTGCCGGTTTCGGCGTTTTCATTGATATTAAATCTGATTTTAATCCCGCTAATGAGTTTGGTGATTTTACCCATGGCACTGCTGGCAGTGTTAGTGGCTTTGCTTGTGGGTGAGTTGAGCGTGCTTATTTTTTGTGAGCAGATGATTGCTAGTATTCTGATGTTGATGCATGAGTTTGCTCCCTTACTATCCTGGTCATTGCCCATTCATGATGGAAATCGTTATTGGATGCTGTTGGCTTTTCTGATGTTGGTTTCTCCGAGAGTGCTAGGCTTATTGCCGCTAGCCTTTATTATGTTGTTAGTAGCATTTACTACTGACGTTAGTCGGCCACAGAAGGGCGGCTTTACAGTATTCATGTTGGATGTGGGTCAGGGAAGTTCAGCGGTGATTCAAACTTCAAACCATAATGTTCTTGTTGATACGGGTTATGGCCGTGCCGATAAAATGGGTATGGCCGATTATGTGGTGCTGCCATTTCTCAAGCAAAAGAACATTAGGCGGATCGATCTTGTTCACTTAACCCATGATGATGCTGATCATGCAGGCGGGCTTGAAGCGCTTATGCCAATGGTAGGCTCTGTCACAAGGCAGTCGCGGTGTGATGAGAATAGCTGGAGCTGGGATGGTGTAGTTTTTAAGCAATTTCAGGCAAAAGCGTTCCAAGAGGGTAATAACGGTACTTGTTTATTGAAGGTGACTGCCTTGCAAGGGGATGCGCTGTTATTTGCTGGGGATATTGAGAAGAAAGCTGAGCGGTCATTATTACGAACAGATTATGCTAGTTTGCAGGCTGAGGTATTGATGGTGCCTCATCATGGTAGTAAATCTTCCAGTAGTTTGGCATTCATTGAAGCTGTGGACCCAGATGTTGCCTTGGTCTCAGCGGGAAGATTGAATCATTTTGGGCATCCGCACTCAGAGGTTTTACAGCGATATAGGACAAGATTGGTGAAGATTTATTCAACTGCCTCACATGGGGCAGTAGAAGTTGAGTTTTCACCTAGACAAGCGGCCCGCATTGTTTCAACATATCGCCCCAAAGATTGATACGAAGAATAAGAACCTCAGGAGTTTTAGGTGAAAGAACTGGTATTTGCAGGCGGCTGGATGATGATTCCGCTGATGTTGGCTTCAGTATTGGCAGTAGCCATCAGTATTGAACGTTTTTGGACCTTAAGATCCGATAAAATAGCGCCAAAACACCTTTTAGCCCAAGTTTGGTCTTGGATTAAAAATGAAGAGCTGGATGCGGCTAAATTAAAGCAGTTAAAAGAAGAAAGTCATCTGGGGGCGATTTTGGCTGCTGGCTTGGTAAACTCAAAACATGGTCGCGATATAACCAAAGAAGCCATTGAACAAGCGGCGTCTAAAGCGGTTCATGAAATGGAACGTTTTTTAACTGCTCTTGGTACCATCGCAGCGGTAACCCCTCTTATGGGTTTGCTAGGAACAGTATTGGGTATGATTTCAGTGTTTAATGAAATCATGGCGCAAGGCACAGGTAACGCAGGCGTATTAGCGGGTGGTATTTCTGAGGCATTGATCACTACGGCAGCAGGTATGATTGTTGCGATTCCATCTTTAATTTTCTACCGTATTTTTGAACGCCGCATTGATGAGATTATAAATTTCATGGAGCAAGAAGCCGTTAAGTTGGTTGATGTACTGCACGGGGATCGTGAGGTTACTGAGTCGGCTGAGGGTTAATCTGTGAATTTTAAGCGTCAGAACAAAGAGGAGTTAAGTTTAAACTTAACGCCTTTAATCGACATTGTATTTTTACTGTTGATTTTTTTTATGGTGAGCACAACATTCACTAAAGAAAATCATTTGTCTATTAATTTACCAGAAGCGGATGGTGAAGTTTCCGATGCGCCAAAGCAAATGGTTGAAGTGTTAATTGATAAAGATGGTCAGTACAGTATTAATGGTAAATCTTTAATCAGTAATAAATTAATTACCTTGAAGCAAGCCATTGAAAAAGAATCAAAAGGGGATAGAAGTTTGCCGTTTATTATAACTGCAGATGCCGCCACTCCTCACGAGTCTGTAGTGAGAGCTATGGATGCCGCAGGTCAATTGGGATTCTCAAGACTGAGTATCACAAGTAAACAAGCTAAGTAATTCATGAAACAAAATGAAAACCAAACGGACTGGGCGCTTTATAAGCGCCTATTTTCGTATGTACTGACCCAGAAAGCAGCGTATTTACTCGCTATTGTTGGCTTTATTCTTTACGCGCTAACGGCACCCTTGTTAGCACACCTTATGGTGGTGATCGAAGAAACTTATCATGCACCTACTGATCTTGCTCGCTTTTCACTGGTGGGTATGATCTTAGGCGTATACCTAATGCGCGGCATGGGGAGCTTTTTAGGGGATTATTTTCTTGCTCGCGTTGGCCGTTCAGTGGTTCATCAGTTACGCGTTTCCGTTTTAAATCATTATCTTGTGTTACCTAATCAATTTTATGAAAAAAATGCGAAAGGCCATTTGATTTCAAAAATTACATTTGATGCGGAACAGGTTTATGGATCCATCACCAATGCGGTGACCAGTGTTGTGCGTGAAGGTCTAACCGTCATATTTTTATTGGGTTATATGTTTTGGATGAACTGGAAGCTGACTTTAATCTTTTTTGTAGCGGCGCCATTTATTGCGTTTATCGTTAAAAAGGCAAATACCTATTTCAAACGCTATAGCAATAATGTTCAGGATTCCATGGGTAAGGTGACTCAGGTTTCAGGTGAAGCCATTAATGCCTATCAAGAAGTGAAGATGTTTTCTGGACAAACCTACGAACAAGATCGGTTTGAAAAAGCCAGTGAAGAAAATCGCATTCAAACCATCAAGTTTGCTCGTGTGAAAGCTATTAGTGTTCCTGTTATGCAAATGATTGTGGCATGCGCCATTGCTACGTTAATGTGGGTGGCGCTAGACCCTCGAATCATCGCGAATATGAGCTTTGGTGACTTTATGGCGTTTATTACGGCAGCCAGTACATTGGCTAAGCCTATGCGCACATTAGCGGCAATCAACTCTTTGATTCAACAGGGGGTGGTGGCCGCAAAAAGTATTTTTGATGTAATCGATAATGAACCTGAAAAAGATAAGGGCCAGATTAAGGTTGATCGTGTTAGCGGTACCCTTAAAGTGTCTGATTTAAACTTTGAATATCCAGACACCACTGAAACCGTTTTGAAAAATATTAATGTGGATGTAAAAGCAGGTGAGAGTATTGCTTTAGTAGGTAAATCAGGCAGCGGTAAATCTACCTTGATCAGTTTGTTAACCCGGTTTTATGATATCAAAAAGGGCAGTATTGAATTAGATGGCCACTCTTTAAATGAGTACGATTTGGTGAGTTTGAGAAATCAAATCGCCATGGTCAGTCAAAACGTCACTTTGTTTAATGATACGGTATATAACAATATTGCTTATGGTGACTTAGCATTTAAATCAAAAGAAGAAGTCTATGAGGCTGCAAAGTCAGCACATGCCTTAGAATTTATTGAACAAATGCCACAGGGCATGAATACCATGATCGGAGATGATGGTGTGATGCTTTCCGGTGGTCAGCGTCAGCGTTTGGCGATTGCGCGCGCAATTTTAAAAGACGCGCCAATTTTGATTTTAGATGAAGCCACCAGTGCATTAGACACCGAATCAGAACGCTACATACAGCAAGCGTTAGAAGCATTAATGGAGAATCGCACCAGCATAGTAGTGGCTCACAGGCTCAGCACAATAGAAAAAGTGGATACCATTATGGTGGTAGATCACGGAAATATCATTGAGCGAGGCAGTCATAAAGCTTTGCTAGAGAAGGGCGGCGCCTATAAAAATCTTTATGATATGCAATTTGATGGGTAGAGGTTTGCTGTGTTAGAAAGAATGTTTCTTGCAGCTTGGTATGGTTCTTCAAAATGGACCTATGTCTTTTGGCCGCTTATGTTGTTGTATCGCTATGTGGTCACTAAAAAACGCAATGCTTTTTTATTGCAGGGGCAAAAATCAAAAAGTGTCCCTAAGTTACCTGTCATTGTTGTCGGTAATATAACGGTTGGTGGTACTGGCAAAACGCCTATTACTCAGTCCATTGTTAGATACCTAAAAAGCCAAGGGTATAAACCAGGTATCATTAGTCGTGGATACGGCGGCGCGCTTGATGTTTTCCCTCATTCAATTTCCCGATCCGATGAAAGTGAAATGGTGGGTGATGAGCCTTATATGCTGTTCCATTCGTTGAATGTGCCTGTTGTCATTGACCCTGTTCGCATAAATGCACTGTCTCATATTTCTTCTTTAGGTGTGGATGTGGTTATTAGTGATGATGGCCTGCAGCACTATGCCTTGCCTCGTGATATAGAAATATGTGTTTTGGATGGTTTCCGTGGATTAGGCAATCAGCAGCTATTACCTGTTGGGCCATTGCGTGAACCCGTTGATCGCTTAAAAAGTGTGGATTTTACATTAGAAAGTGCACGTGATTTATCAAATGATACGTTTGTTATTCAGCCCGTGTCTTGGGTGAATGTTAAAACAGGGCAGAAGCTTGCATTACATGAGTTGCAACCGCAAAGAAGTGTTGCCGCTATCGCTGGGATTGGAAATCCTGACAAGTTTTTTCATACACTGATTGATTTAGGTGTTGATGCTAAATGCATTGGATTTCCTGACCATCATGCCTATGTTGAGGCTGATTTAGAAAACATTGTCGGTCAGGTTTTAATGACAGAAAAAGACGCGGTTAAAATACGCCCATTTTCCCATGAAGATATGTGGTATTTGGAAATTGAAGCAAAGCTTTCAGGTGTCTTTTATGATCGTCTGTCCCAAAAGTTAAATGAATATAAGCTAATGGATAAAAAATAGGGTTGTTATGATGGATAAAAAATTATTATCGCTATTGGTTTGCCCTTTATGTAAAGGCAATCTTGATTACAATAAAGAACAGAACGAGTTGATTTGTAAGTTTGATGGCGTAGCTTATGCCATTGACGATGAAATTCCCGTGATGATGGCTGATAAAGCACGACCTTTAACTACGGAAGAAAAGCTGGCTAAGTAAATAATACTAGCTTATTGGTAGTATAAAAAAGGGTCTTGAGCCTTGCCTTTGTAGCGTAATTCAAAATATAGGCGGGGCTGGTTGCCATGGGTTTCTCCAACCGCAGCAATAAGCTCGCCTTTCCTAATTGTCTGGCCTTTTTTTACATAATTTGAATAATTGTTTCCGTACACGCTTATGATGTCATTATCGTGTTGGATTAGAATTAAATTTCCATAGTCTGCAATGCTGTTGTCACTAAAAATCACCACGCCAGAGTCAATGGCTATCACCGGATCACCTAGCTTGGCCTGTAAGTTTATGCCGTGTTTGAACGTGTTGTAGTTTAATTGTTTGCTTTTAGGCTTTCTTTCTAGTGGCCATTTATATTTAGTGTTACTGATTGAATCTGTGGTGTTAATTAGCCAGTCTTGCTGCTTTGAATTATTTGGTTGCAATGCGCTAGATAAGCTTTGGCTGAAGTTTTGAAGTTTCTCTGTGCTTAGATTGCTAAGCTGATCTAAAAACTCAAGTCCGTTGGATTTTTGATTGGGGGCTGAGGTAAAAACAAGCCCCAGGCTTGTGAAAATTAATAAAGACAATGCCAGTGTTAGCCCTAGCTCTTTATAGCCGATTTTTTGAGTAAGGCTTTGTTCAAGCTTTAAATCTAATGAATCCAGTTTGGCTTCTGTTTTCGCTATACGGTTGTTAAGCCCCATTAAAAACTGACTGTGTTTATAATTTTGCGAGCTTGGCTGGTTGCTTGTTTGATTGTTACTTTGTTTTGTGTTGCCTTGTTTGCTTGCTTTACTTTGACTTTGAGGGTCAGACTTTTCTTTGTTGACTGACTGTATGTACGCACTTAAGTGGCGCTTGCTTTTATTGTTAGGTTTTTTGCTTGGTTTAACGTCTTTAAGAGCAGGGTTGTTCTCAGGATTGGGTTTAAAGTTAGGTTGAAAGCTTAAGATCTGAGACGCTTCTTGTAGCACGGTTTTACCCTTAAGCTTCTCGCTGGCGCCGTCGCTTTTAAGGGTAGCTTGATGCTTCATAAGTTGTGGTCGATTAATCATAATGAGAACACTTAACGCTGTTAAAATAGTTAATTGCCAGTTAGGTAAAGACTCTGCTTTATGAGTCGCTATTGCATATGTGTAAGCATATTGTTTGCCAGCTCTAATTTTTTGCATAAATATGCAGGTTTTTATGGGTTTTGCTTGCTCAGCGGCCATGCATTGCCGAAAATACACTTATCAAAGCGGTAATGATTGTTATGAAAGTTTTATTTGTATGTTTGGGCAATATTTGCCGTTCGCCAACCGCTGAGGCTGTGATGCGAAAAGTGGCTGCTGATGCAGGGGTAGATCTATCGATTGATAGTGCTGGCACGGCCGCCTACCACATAGGGAAAGCCCCAGACCCACGAAGCCAGCAGGCCGCATTAAATCGTGGTATCGATATGTCAGACTTAAAAGCCCGTAAAGCCATCTCGTCTGATTTTCAGGATTTTGATTATATATTTGCAATGGATCAGGCGAATTATGATCACTTGCAGAGTATTCAGTCATCAGGGTCTAAGGCAAAACTTGAATTATTTCTTCAACAGTACGGCACCATGGGACGGTCTGAAGTGCCAGACCCTTATTACGGTGAAGAAGAGGGTTTTGAATTGGTACTAGATTTGTTAGAAGATGCCTGTGAGCAATTTTTAAAGAGTGTAAGCAAGTAATGAATTTGATCCAAAAGCACTCATTAAAATCACTTAATACTTTGGCCATTGATTCTATGGCGGATTATTTTGTTGATGCCGTAACAATAGATGACGTACGCAACGCATTGTCGTACGCCAAGCAGCACGATCTTGCTGTGAAAGTGTTGGGTGGTGGCAGCAATGTTGTGATGGCTGATCGTATTTCGGGGTTGGTACTCAAGTATACGGCCTCCCAGTACAAGCTGCTTTCAGAAACCAATGAAGCGGTCACTATTGAAGTGGATGCTGGCTTTGAGTGGCATGCTTTTGTTCTATTTTGCTTAAACAAAGGCTGGTTCGGTTTAGAGAACCTATCTTATATTCCTGGTACAGTTGGGGCGGCGCCAGTACAGAATATCGGAGCCTACGGTGTTGAAGTAAAAGACGTGATTCAACGAGTACATGGTGTCTATCTTGAAACCGGCGAAACCTTTACCCTAGATGCTGATGATTGTGATTTTTCATACCGCGAAAGCATCTTTAAGCAGGCACTTAATAATCAAACCTTGATTACATCAGTAGAGTTTAAATTGTCCAAACAGGCTAATGTCCAAGTGGGCTATGCACCTTTGAATTCAATGGCCAGTGAGCAGGGCATGCCTACACCCCTGCAACTTTCACAATGGGTGGTTGAGGTAAGGCAAAGTAAATTACCTGAGCCAAGTAAGCTGCCTAATGCGGGTTCTTTTTTTAAGAACCCTGTGGTTTCACTAGAAAAATTCGAAACCATCCAGCAGGCAAATCCTGATATTCCAAATTACCCGCAATCGAATTCCGTTAAACTACCTGCCGGTTGGCTTATTGATCAGTTGGGGTTGAAAGGTAAATCTTTTGGTTCGGTATCCGTTCATGACAAGCAAGCTTTGGTATTGGTTAATCATGGTGGCACGTGTGTGGATGTGGAAGCCGCGGCTAACGAAATTAAAAGGCAAGTAAAAGGGGAGTACGGCATTGAGCTGGAACAAGAACCTAGGGTGTTTAGTTAACACCCTAGCGCTCTATTGATTGCAAGTGGCGTTGATCAGCGAATTCTTGTGAGGTCTCGATTATCCCACCATAGCTTAGCTTGCTGCATGCATGCTTCAAAGGTGTCTGCTTTCCCCATTAAGCGAGCAATATAAGCTAGGGTGCCTAATACAGCGCCTTCAGCGTACTCGTTATCTAGTTCACCTTTCCATAATTTGTTTAGATCATCCAGTACCAATTCACTTGGTTTTACATGTCGTCTAGGGAAAATAGATGGCCATTCTTCTTCGATTAATTCATCACCAAAACAGTGGTGCATTTTCATTACGGAATCCGGGTTGGCTTCACATTCGCCGCCTTCGCCTTTAAGAATGGATAGGCGTTTGTACCCAAGCAGCTTGGCTCCGTGTTGATGGCTAGGGCCATAGCCAGGGTGAAACACACCTTGTGATACATAATCACAATCTAGCGGGTTCAGTAAGCGAGAAAAGCTGTGAACAGGTGAGCGCAAGCCAAAGGTGTTGCGTAAATCAATAATCGATTGTAGTTCTGGGCACAGATGCTCCATAGATAAAAAGCTAAATGAAGAAGCATCTAGTTGGCGCTCAACGTCTTCCCAGTTTTGTGCTTTTGATATGCCCAGGTGGTCAAGCACCTGGCTGGTGTAAATGCGACCTTCAGTGTGGCCGTCAGCCCCATGCATAAAAACACGAATGCCATTATCAGCAAGTGTCAGTGCAGCCAATATGTACCAAGGCAATTGGCGGCGTTTGCCTGCATAGCTAGACCAGTCTAAGTCTGCCTTGAGGCTGCTAGGAATGCGATCTTGTATGTGATGTTTAGTGGCTTTAGTAAAGCCAGCCAGTTCATCTGCATTTTCTTCTTTTACGCGCAGTAGCATCATAAACGCGCCAAGTTGCACGTCTTCAGTTTCACCGCGTAAAATGTGGCCCATGGCCGCTAGTGCTTCTTCATATGTTAAAGAGCGAGTGCCTTTTCGGCCCTTGCCTAAAATGCGAACGTACTGTGCAAAGGGGTGTTCAACGGTCATAAGTATTTTCTTTTATTTACTCTAATTTAATAAAAAACTACGTTAGAGAATGAATATGTATTTATAAACAATTTGGCGGCTTAGGTAGGCCTGCAATCTTCGCCCCAATTTTTGCAGGGCTTTCGGGGAACAGTGTCATTAAATAAATACTGTTGCCTTTATCTTCGCTGATTTGAGTTTTTACCAGTTTTACCAATGGGCGATTGGCCGGTGCTACTTCATGTTTTTGATAAAAGTCTCTCAATAAATAAATCACATCAAAATGTTCTTTAGTCAGTTGAATACCTTCTTTTTCAGCTATAGAGCTAGCCACGTTTTCATCCCAAAGCTCGAGGCTGGTTAAAAAACCTTCTTTATCAAATGTTAAATCGCTTTGCATGTATCAATACCAGCTTAAGGTTTTATCTGTATTAAGTGTCAGTCTAACAAATTCAGCGTAATCAATGGCTTTGACATGTTTGTGAGTATCATCAAGTTGTAAGCCTCTGGCTTTTAAATCTTCTTCCAGTACAAATATGTTTTGATACAGATTGATGAAGTCGGGTTTTTGTAAAGCATAAACCCCGTCTTGCATTAATAAAAACTGATCATCTATGGATGCAATGTTTAAGCAGTCTTGCAGACTTTGATTTTGAAATGGGCTTTTTTGAATTAAATGCAGCATTAGAAACCCATCACATGATCTTGCTTGGCAATTAATGTGTGCACATCATTGCGTGAGATAATGTTTACGCTTAACCCTAATTGCTCTTTTGAAAGATTGCGCTCAGCCAAGTCTTCTTCAGTTAGATATAAGTTTTCAATGTCGTATAGAGGTAATACTTCTAACGCGCTTAATTGGTTTTTTAATTGAATGCCTTTGCTGTCTTGCTTGCCTAGCAATTGAAATACCCCATCGCCTAAAAATAATAGACTGATGTTTTGATCGTAAGCGGCACTGGTTAAAACATAATCTATGCCTTCACGGGCAAGGCTGCTTCCATATGGAGCGGTGCGCTGAATCACAAGAATGTTTTTAGTCATAATATTCTTATTATCCTAAGCGAACGTGATCATTTGATCACTGTTTAATTGCGCGTCTAGCAGTTGACCAAGCCCTGACAGTTCAAACGGGGCTTCAATATTGTATTGCTCTCGATCGTATCGATTGGCTTCATCTAAGGTTAGGTTGCCACGCTTTAGGGCGGCGGCAATGCAGATCACCAGGTCAAGCTTGTGTTCAAGTGCCAATGACTTCCATTCCTGCTGAACGTTAATCTCATCTTGCTGAGGTGTTTGTATGCTAGAACCCGTGTGTACGCCGTTATTGTAAAAAAATACACGGGTAATGCCGTGGCCGGCTTCTATGGCAGCCTTGGCGTATTTCAAGGCGCTCAAACTGCTTTGGCTGGAGTAGGGTTCGGATAATATCAGTAGGGATACATTCATGGGGCAATTGTAGCAATAAAAAAAAAGGGTTTCTCGTTAAAGAAACCCTTTGTTTGCGCTGATTAGCTGGATGGCTAATTAGTCGTCGTTCATGGCGCCTAAAATGTGAAGTAGGCTAGTGAACAGGTTGTAAATGTTCAGGTATAGGCCAACAGTCGCCATGATGTAGTTGGTTTGCTCACCACGGATGATGCTGCTTGTATCATATAGAATGAAACCAGACATTAGCAGTACAACGGCACCTGAAATCATCAATGAGAACGAAGAAACGTCTACACCAAAGAAGTAAGAAGCAATCATAGAGCCGATGGCGCCTACAATCACAAGAATCAGACCAGTGAACAAGAACCCACGCATGAACGTGAAGTCTTTCTTAGTGGTGGTAACGTAAGCAGAAAGGGCAAAGAAAATAACCGCTGTGCCACCAAGTGCTTGCATTACGATTTCTGTACCGCCTTGCATTGCAAGATAGCGGTTTAAGATAGGGCCCAAAGAGGCGCCTAAAAGACCTGTGAATAAAAATACAACCGGCAAGCCCATCGCAGAGTTAGCTACTTTAGGTAAAACAAAGAATACAATGGCAAGCGAAGCAAGCGACATAATCATTGATGCGCCATAGCCAATGCCTGCAGCCATGGAGATACCAGCAGTCACGGCACTAAATGCAAGGGTCATAGCAAGTAGCATATAGGTGTTACGTAATACCTTTTGGGTATCAGAGGTCATAACCTGTGGTTGACTAAGGGTTTGTTGGTCCATAAGAGTATTGCTCCTAATCTATCTATTAGATTTATTAAATACGGTAAACACGATAATAGGGTTATATAGG
>CAJXIT010000051.1 GCA_913054055.1 uncultured Thalassolituus sp. | reverse complement strand
CATAAGCGGGCTCTTCATGGGGATGGGCCTGTTTCATGGCCGCCATCACCGCGTTTATGCATTGATCATCACATACCAATTCCACTTTATATTCCACTACGGTTTCTAACTTGTCCTGCTGGCCAATAAACGCATCACTGCCTTTAAGGGGGCGAAACTGCCCTTCGCCTTTTGATTGCCAGCAGCACTGATCATAATGACCAATACGCCCTGCACCGGCATCAAACATGGCTTGCTTAACGGGCTCTAAATGGCTGGCTGGAACGTAAACATTGATGCGATACATGGGTTTTAATGGCTTATGACGTGATATTTTCTAAGTGAATTAAGTTATCTAACGCTTGCTGATTAGTCGTTCCGCAAACGTCTGGGTCGGCTTTAAAGCGGTCGCACAAGTCAGGGCGCTCTGCTAAACCAAACACCTTGCACAAATTATCATCGTCTAATTGAATGCAACGCTCTCCGGCTTTTTTACCATTAGGCATACCCGGAATTGGGCTATTAATTGATGGGGCAATACAACAGGCCCCGCAGCCCAATCGGCATTCCATATGGATCCTTATGCTGATGCAATTACAGCCCCAGCTCACTCATTAAAATGCGATTATAACGCGTGCAATAGCGCTCGAGTAATACTTTTTCTTGGTAATCAATATCCCCTTTTTCATACAGGCGATATTCGTTCATGATTTTTGTTCGATATTTACCAACCACCTGGGCCAGCTTGGCTCTGGGTACCCCGGGAATTCTGGGCTTACCCTTTTCTTTAACAATGAAAGTACAAAATCTTGGCACCGGACTTTTAGCACTTGTTTTGGCGTCTTCCACAGGATATTGAAATTTTCTTAAATCTAATTGCCCCGCAAGGGAACTAACTGAAAAAAGCAGCATCAGAGTTAGCATAAGGCATTTCATGGTTCTCTCCTTCCATGAGTCTCTTTTTGAGAAAAAGGCCCAAGGCACTGCCGCTAAACAGTGCCTTGGGCCTTTATTATTTTAGACCACCTGCTTGATTCCACCTCTTTATATCAAGGGTTAACTTGAGAAGCCTTCACTGGTGGCATAATTAAAGGATAAGTGGTTTGCTGCCTGACCCTTTCTGCAACCTTATCCGCAATACTATTGACCATTTGCTGAGAGAATATTTGCCCTTGCAGCTGAGAGAGTTTCTTTTTCATCAATGCCTGTTCTTGCATCAATGCATTTAAAGCGGCGGTTTGCTCTGACTCTTGAGTGGCCAAAGTATTCAATTGGGCGGTTAACTCAGGTTTGGACACAAGGTTCTGTAAATACCAATCTTTATTGGGCTGAAACGATAAAACCCCTTCAATATCTTTTAAAGCATCCGGCAAGCTTCTAACTTGAGTGGCAACAGGTTCTTGGCTTTCACCATTCAATAGGGACGGCTCCGCTTCGGCCTCTACTCCCACCTGTTTAGCAATTTTTTCCATCACCAATAATGTCTTTAATACATCCTCAGTATTGGATGTGGCCTTTTCTAGCTGAATTTGAAAGCCATCAATCACGGTTTTAGTGGAATCTAACTTTTTAGCAGACGCCCCCATGTTGGCGACCACTTGCTTTAATGTAGATACTGTAGACTGATTCTCTTTCGAAAAAACATTACCCAATGTCTCTACCGACTCATCAATCAACACAACGGCCTTTCGGATTTCACAGTTAGCTCTTTGCTGATAACGCTGCAATCGCTCCGTTTCCAACCCCGCCTTTAATATGGCGTTTTGTGTTTTTTGTTCTTCGCACCAAACATCCCGATCGTATTCCGGTACAGCAATGATAAACAGCACCACTAAAATACCATGCATGGCTACCACAGCCACGGTTAACGAGCGATAAACCCATTGATAGGGCTCTGCCACTTGCGCTAGCTTATCTGCCACCGCTCTGCCCTGTGTCAGTAATGCGGTTTGCCGTTGACGATTATCATTGCGACTTTCTTTTCGCCTATGGCTGATGACTAAGGTGATCTCTAAAACCAAACCCAGTAACAAAGGAATCAATGCCACGACATAAATGGCGCCAATTTCACCAGTTAGCAATAATTCATAATTGGTATTGAGATGGTTATATCCAGACCGGATCAAATCAAGCAAGCTTTGCCACAATGATCCATCCCCTTGAACCTGAACCACATCTGAACTGCAATATTGTGCATACTGATCTTCAACCAATTGAAAATCCGCTTCAAAATCAGAGGCCGAGGACTGAGAAACCTGAGGTTCATCACACTTGTAATTAATATCTATGCTCAAAACAATGTCGCCTAACAATAATTACATGAAATGTAACGGGGGATGCTTATAATAACCATAGGCAAATAGCGCCTAACATGGTCGGCTTGTTTTTCATCTAAGCATACGAGATGATCAAGTACGACAATACTGACCCTTCTCCTTTTGAACAGGGTATTTATTAATAACAGGCTAATGCTTTAAATTCATGGATCATTCACTTTTTTACTTAAATCTAGAATTTATGATTGCAGTGGCAATTGTATTAGTAATTTATTTATTGCCTCGGTTTAAATACAGCCAGTCACAACATATATTAAGAACCCCTTCTAATCTTCGCCAAGGTGGATTAGCCGTATTCATTTCATTCTTGTTAGTGATTTACCACAGCTATTTATTTGCCAGCGAACCCGCTTGGTTTTTACATTGTCCGAAGAGCTGTGAAGTCAATATGATACAAGGCCTTGGGTTTTTAGTAGGATACAACCACCCTGATTATAGTTTTACGGATTATGGCAATCATTCTCGATTAATCTTCGCCATCGTCACCCTATTTTCCCTCAGCATCAGTTTCAATTTTTATATCCGTCATATAAACGAAAACCGACAATTAAGAGAACAGCTACTGCACCTAAAAAGAAAAGCGGAAGTACTGATCGAGCAATATGAAAACCCAGCTTATGACTCCAAAGATGAATTTAATAATTTATACATAGATTATGACTTGCAAAGACTTGGACTACAGGATTTAGACCACGCATTATTTCAATACCGACATGATCACTCCCTTGAAAATTTGAACCAAGTTGTTGAGCAAGTGCGACAACTGAAAAATATTTAATTAAACCTATAAGTAATAAACACCATGGCAAACGGACTATTTCCAGAAGAAAATGAAAACGATATTTTCTTCTCACGACATGATATCAATGAATTATTGGGTAGCGCTTCAGCACACCCTTTCACCCTTGATGGTAAAGAGTGGCCGACTGTAGAGCACTATTACCAGGCCATGCTATTCAATAGTGAAACACTGCAAGACCGTATTCGCGAACAAGCCACGGCGATTGACGCCATCGCTTTCACCAAATGGCGCTTTTTTCAAAAGAAAAGTGGCTGGAAAAAACTTCGTAAAGTGTTAATGACCCGAGCGGTTTATACCAAATGCAAAACCTACCCAGCAGTTGCCGAAGCATTGCTAGCCACTGGAGATAAAAAACTAGTGGAAAATAGCGCCTATGATTATTTTTGGGGATGTGGACGAGACCGCCGAGCTGAAAATACTTATGGCGTGGTGATGATGAATGTGAGAAGTAAGCTGTTAGAGGAAGCGAGTTAGTATTCGTCATCTCAGAGGTGAGGAACGAACTGTCTGATATCTCCAGGTTTTATTATCCTGATACCCTGCATAAGATACCCGCCTGCGCGGGTATGATCGCTTAGCTCAAAGTTTATGGAAGTTTATCGCTCACGGGGTGAGCTCGTACGAGTCCACCCTGTGGGCGATTAATCGCGATCAACCACATGGAGAGAAACCTCTAGGGGTTACGCAAACTCTTCCATAAAGTCTAACTCGGCTTGCTGCCTTACTACACGCCTATGGTGCGCCCAAAGATCTTGAATCTTCTCTTTATTGCATTGCTGTCTGTCCACCAATACTCGGGTATTCAATTCGCCACGCTTGCCTGAGGCAAGTGGTACCTTACTGAATACGTATTGGTTTGAAATCAAGTCCATGAATGGGCCCGATTTAGACGTTGGCATAATGAATAACAATTGCAGACCTAAACTTTCAGTGAGGTAGTTAATCACTTCTTTCGAACGGGTTTCATCCATTTTACTGAACGCTTCGTCGACTAGAACCATGCGTAAGTGAGTATCGCCCTGATTAAATCTAAAGGCCGATGTGATGGCCGCACTTCGAATAATATAGGCTGGGGTTTCTAACTGACCACCAGAACCGGTGCCGTATTGTGACAAGGCTATGGGTTCTTTACCTTCAGGCTGTTTATAAATTTCGTAGTTGCGGTAATTACGGTAATCAGACAGACGCTCAAGTTCGCGCATGGCTTTTTGTTCGTCATCACTTAATAACATGGACATTAACTGTTCACGTACTTTCACCGATTTATCGCTCAGCTCCACTTCAAATAAGGTTTGGCCTTCACCAATCATTGGATTTTTAATCACCTCTTCAAAGAAGTTCCAATAATCGCGGAATTCAGGCACCCACTCCCAGTCAAACCAATAACATTCTTTATCGGTACCGAACCTATGATGCTTCAGCTCACCGTTCATTTCTTCAAGGGTGCGCTTACCCTCACTAATAGACTGGTAAATGGCGTGACATAGATTGGTCACAAAGGCATTATCAAAGCTGTCTTTTAATCCACCCAACTTATCTTGTTTTTCTACCAGAATGTTATTTTTCAAGCGGTTATGAATGCGGTCCACTTCACGCTGAACATTACAAATATCTTGGAAAAATTTAGCACTGTGCTCGTCTGAGTAATCCGGCGAATATACAATGGCATCGACGGTTTGGCAGCGGCCGTTGTGATCCGCAATGGCGCGATCCAAACTTTGTGCACGACTGTTTAATTCACTTAATATGGATTGCTGTTGATTTTGTGCAATTTCTGCTGTGGTGCGATCTGATTCAGCATCCGCTTCTTCTAAGCATTTTTCCACATCAAAGTCGGGCCATAGTTTAGAGATGCCACGCAGGTTATCTTCATTCTGATCGGCTTTTTCTGCAGTGAATTCTTGTTGATCACTTAAAACTGCACAACGTTTTTCACTTTCTTTTAACTGCTGAGCGGTTTGGCCTAACTCACTGTCTAAGCGCTGAATTTGTGCGTCCAGCTCTTGTGCCGTTTCCGCTAATTGAGCGTACTCATCTTCAAGTTCAGAAAAGTCAGAAAGATCAATTTGATCCATTTGTTTTTCAGCGTTTTGCCACTGACGGTTCACACTCACCATTTGCTGAAGCTGATCCGCATAACTTAAGTGACGTAATTGATTTACTGACAACAATAAATCCTGTGCTTCACGCATGCTTTGCTGTGCGGCACTGGCTTGCTCTGCTAAGTGTTGGAATTCACGCTGTTTGGCACCTTGAGCACGCTCACGAGCCCCTTGTCCAAATACTAATTCGGTATCTGACATGTCACAACGGTACATGGAATAAGAACCCGACCCCATACCTTCTTTGGTTAAACCACGGCGTGTTTTTCTCAGGGTATGTGCATCCGGCACTTGCTCAACACTGCCATAACTGGCCATTAAATAATGCTTGGCAGTGGCGTGCTCAAACTTCATTAAATTCATAATAGAATTATGAGGGGCTTTAGAACGCTCAGCATCTTGCTTAGCCTTGCTGCCCTGAATCACACGGGCACGGTTGCCACCTGGCATGTTACGCACAATGCGAATGGCATCGGACTCGTATTCTTCTTCAACAATGATACTAAAACGTGCTCCGCCAATATAACCTTCAATGGCGTTTTGCCATTGTGAATCTAATATTTCAACGTGATCACACAACACCTTAGGGTCCGCTTGTGGGCATTCACGTTCAATGGCTTCTAATGCAGCTTCAACAAAATACGGGTAGCTTACTTGGCTGGATTGCAAGCGATCTAAATCTTGCTGAATTTGCTGCATTTTTTTCTGTTGCGCTTGCAGTTTTTGCTCACGACGGTCAGCCAGTTTAGCCAACTGATCACGCAGGCTTACACCACTGCGTGAGAGCTCAGGGTTAAACCATTTTTCGCGCCACTGATTGATTTGCTGCTGACGAGCAATGCCTTCGTCTAAATGGGCTTCTAGCGGCGACATATCAATCATGTCTTTGTTTAATAGTTTGGGAAAATCCAATTGGTCTTCATCGGAAAGCGATACCACTTCTTTAGCTTGCTTCATGAAGCTTCGCTCAATCAACTCACCAATCTCTGTGCCCACACTAGTGCTGTGCAGGGATTTATAAATGCTTTTGCTGGCATCCAGAGTGAATTTCAGTTGCTTGTCTTGCTCTAGCAATAAAACCGCTTGCTGCTGCAATTGCTTTTTAAATGATTCGATGTCGGTTTCTAAGGTGTCTTTATCTTTTAACGCAGGAATGCCCTGACGACGCGCTTCTAAACTTACCAGCTGTTCACGGGATTGTTTGCGACGTAATTCCGCAGTTTCACGCTCACTTTGTTTATTGCTTAAATCTGATCTTAATGACTGCTGTTTATTTTTGGCATCACTGTAAGATTTTTGGTCTTCTAAATAGCGGCTTTTAGCGGCCACATAGTGGGCCACCTGATAATCAATCCACTGGTCAATATAGGTTTGACTGTGCTGTTTGCCATCTAACAATACATTAATATTTTCAATCAATGCGTTGGCGTCTGCTTCCATGGAGTGAATGGTTTTCATCAAGTCGCTGACGGTGCGTATGGCTTCCCCTAAATCTTTTTTCTCTAGGATTTCGTTTGCCACAAAACCATTGATGCTTTTTACTGGCTTGTAGGCCATAAAACGAGAAAACGCTTTTGCAGCATTCAGAGCTTCACGTTCACTTACGGCGTCTTCACGGCCACGCAAGGCACCATACAAACGGCGTAAGTATTGCTTTTTAGTATCGTATTTTTCTACAGCTCTTTGCCCACAGCGTTTTTGTAAACGCTTGAAGATTTTATCCGTGGCAACCACTTGTTTTTTGCCATCTTCGTTTTCTTCTAAAAAGTCACTTTGAGTCAGCTCGTGACCGGATACGATCATTAACAAAAAGTCACTTTGACGGGCAACCGCTTGATTACCTGCTTTATCAATGTACGCACTGACACCAATCACGGCAGTAAATGGCTGACCACTTTCACCTTGTGTTGGGTGAAACACCGCTGCCAAGTATCCGTTAGCGCCACCCGGGCGTGCATAGCTGCCATCATCACAACCTAATACATAGGATGACAAGGTACGCACTTGTTTTCCGCGCCCTTTTTGTGTGGCTTCGTCTTGGCCTGGGTTATAATTAAATAAATTATCGTGGGCCGCGGTCATAACAGTTTGAATGGCATCTGCTGCGGTGGTTTTACCGGAACCGTTACCACCACTTAATAAATTGATTGGGCCAAATGCAAATTCCGTTGCAGGGATGTTTCCCCAGTTAACGTAGACAAAGTTTTTTAAGAACATTAGTTTGTCTCCCCATCAAAAATACTGGCAGCGGTTAGTGTTTCTTCTGTTTTTTCCACTAGAGTTTCTTTTTCTTCCACTGACTCAGCTGTATCTTCTTTAGATGTTTCTGCTTCAGGCGCTTGATCATCAGTAAGTGATTCAGTTGCACCTTCAGTTTTCTCAGGCGCCACCTCTACTTCAGATTCTTCTTGCTCGGCCAATAATGTACTTAAAACATCATCGCTCACATAGCTCATGATCATAGGGCGAATTTTGAACCAGAATTCAGCGCTGGTCAGGGCATCTTCATTGGATAATTGAATCAGACGCAATTGACGTAAACGACGGAATAAATTTTTTCGTTCAGTTAAATTTTCTGGCAAATTTCGGCTTAATAAGTTTTTCAGCGCAATGCTTAATGACTCTAATGAGATCATCACACAACCTTGCTCATCCACTTGCCCTTCACGAAGGGCTTTGTCGTACTGGCTGCGCAATACTAAAACCAAAGCCACTTCGTTTTGACTTAGGCGCACACGAAAGCCGCCGTTAAATGGCTGATCTTCATCTTCCATTCCGGGCACTTGGGCACCCGGTGGATAACAACGTACAAACTGAAAACGCTTGTCGTTCTGAATGCGAATACCCATTAAGGACACATAGTCTTGTACTATGCCTTCTATACGTAAATAACGGTCGTATAGGATTTGCTCCACTTGGGATTCGTCACGGCATATGACACCGTAATCCATTAAGCGGATCACCAGTTCGCTAAATTCTTTTAGCTGAACCCCTTCTTTTTCTAATGCTTGTTCTAATTGCTGTAACATAATCTTTTCACCTCAGGCCAACGCCGGATTTGTGCTATTTCTTAGGGCTGAACCCTAATTGACTCGCACCTACGCGGCCGCGCTTGGATTTTTTACCAAGCGAATACTAAATACGTCTTTTTGTTCAAAATATTCGTGACTGCTTTGCTCAACCCATTTCAATTCAAAATGGTACTCACTGGATAAGCCGTCCATTGAACCCACACTGACTATGTGGGCGATGGATAACAAGTCCGATGCGTTTTCCACAGGAATTTCGCTGCTGACAATCTCATCGGTTTGTTTAAACTGGTTCACCATAAAGTTGCGAACCTGACTATTGTTCACAAAGAAAGCTTGATCTAACGACTGCTGCACATACAGCTCGCGGCGACTGTCTTGATCAACACTTTCTAAACCTTCGTCCACATCGGTTTCGATGACTGCACGTCTTCTTGGTGGGGCTAAGCGCACGCTTTGCGGATCAATAAATTTAATTTGCGGCACGGCCATCAACTCGGCAACACGGTCTAACTGTTCAGATTGTTTGTCTTCAGAAAGAGATGCTAACTGTTTACACACCGCCACCACGTCATTGTTCTTTTGGCTGGCTAAATAACTCATTTGGCGAATGATGATATCCGCACGCTTTGTAAAGTTTTGCAGAGATTTACGCACCAAAGGAAGAATGTGCTCACAGGCACTTTTTAACCTGTGCTCAATATCATCTAACACAGACCATAAAATAGATTGCTGCCCTTGAATTTGGTCCGGTAATAATTCACGCAAGCGTTTTTCCGCTTTGGATTTTACCGATTTGGGGCTGTTACGAATTTGATCGATTAATTCCGAAATTTGGTCTCGGTATTTTTCTACGTTATCCGCAGACAGTCGAACCGCAAGATCTGGTTGAAAGCGCTTTTCCATGAAATCAAAAAACTGTTCACTGGCTTTCTGCACCATCATCTGTCCTTCCATTTCACGAACAAGATCACGTTTGCGCTCATCTAGCTCGCTGATCACGTCTGTGAAGTCGCTGATGATGCGCTCACTGCATTCGTAAGCATCTAGTAAGTCGTAAACTTCTCCGTGTTCTAGGAAACTGACCAAGGCATTTCGCACATTTCGGGTATTGCGATGGCGGGCCACTTGCTGAGATTGCTTGCCGTCTAGAAATGGCTCCACAAACTGCCGCCCCTGACGAGAAAAACTAAAGCTGGACTGCAATGTGGCTTCATCCACTTGTTTTTCGATCCAACCGTGCTCAATTAACGTATTAAGTAACCAGCTGGCCAATTCTCTGTGGGTTTTAAAGCGGCTTTCGTCTTCTTCGTCATCTGAATTAATCACAGGTGCACGAACAAGGGCCTCGGAGAAAATGTTAAGCAGTGCATCACGGCTAAGTGCTTGGCCGTACTCAGCACTGCCAGCATGGCTGCTGGAGAACAGCTGCTTATATAGCTCGCGTAGACATTCCACCAACTGCTCACGGTACTTGCTTGTGAGCGGGCGGAAAAACTGACTGCGTTCTTGTTCAAAAAACATACAAATAACTAATTACAGGCATCAAAATAAAGTGATCAACTTTACCTGAATTACCCCTCTACAGGAAAGGGAAATAGAGCCAATTTGTAGATAATTGAAACAAATTTGGCATTCCCCATAAACAGTGGAAAAGGTATGGTGTCTGTAATCAACATGTATTCGAATATACCCCATTAAATACCTTATTTTTAAGGCTTTTGATGGGTGAGATTAGTAGGGATCTAATGAAAGCATTATTAATTATTGCTCACGGTAGCCGTAAACAAAGCTCTAACGACGAAGTGGCACAATTGGCAACGGCAGTCGCCTCACAAGAATCTGGGTTTGAGCTAATCGAACACGCATTTTTGGAACTCACGTCACCTAAGGTGCCAGATGGCATCCAAAGCTTAATATCCCAAGGAGCCACCGACGTGGTGATTTTGCCTTATTTTTTGGCGGCGGGGTTTCATGTGGCAGATGACCTACCCAAGCTGCTGAGTGACGCACAAGATCAATACCCAGATGTCCGATTCAAGTTACTGAAACACCTGGGTGCTGCGGATAGGATGCCTAACTGGATCATTCAGCAATCTGAACAAACTGGCTAGCTTTATACTGGATTATCAATATCCACAAAGGTGACATCCATCGCGAACTCTTGCGCTAGGTGTTCGCCTAACGCCTTTGCCCCATAACGTTCAGTGGCATGATGTCCCGCAGCATAAAAGTGGGTGCCGGTTTCACGGGCGTTATGAACCGCAGGTTCGTTAATCTCCCCTGTTAAATAAGCATCAATGCCTTGGTTAATGGCGTACTGCATATACCCTTCTGCTCCACCTGTGCACCAAGCAATGGTTTCAATCATATCGTCTTCCTCACCAATATGTTGCGGCGCACGAGATAAACAACGAGCAATGTGTTCACTTAACTGCTTGGCACTCATCGGCTGCTTAAGCCTACCCACATTACCCGGGGTTCTCACATCAGATGGATCGATAGGGCCTGTGATTTCTAGATCCAATACATCGGCCAGTTGCACATTGTTGCCCCAAATACGATGGCAGTCTAGCGGCAGGTGGTAAGCTATTAAACTGATGTCATGGGCTAATAGAGTTTGTATACGTTGTTTTTTGATGCCAGCAATGGCCTCTGGTTCACCTTTCCAAAAATAGCCGTGGTGAACCAAGATTGCATCAGCCTGTTGTGCAACCGCCGCATCAATTAAATCCTGACAGGCGGTCACCCCTGTAACGATTTTATTCACATCCGCCTTGCCTTCCACCTGCAAGCCATTGGGGCAGTAATCTCGAAATTTATGGATTTCCAGTTCACTGTTTAAGTAATTCACCAGCTGGTTAAGCTTCATATCCCACACTCATTTGCGTACACTGCACATGTTGTTGATTTCAACACACTGTTTAGCCCTATTTTTAAGGATTTACGCTAAAGATGCAAAAGCCTGGTTTTTTATCTTGGTCAATTCTAATGGGACTGGTGATGGCCAGTCTGATTCTGCACTTTATTCCAAGTAATAATTCCCAAACATCATCAAGCCAAATGGTCACCAGTTATGCTCAAGCGGTAGACCACGCGTCACCTGCGGTTGTCAATATATACACCAGTAAAACCGTTCGCCCTAAGATGCATCCGCTATTCAATGAGCCGTTCTTTCGTCGCTTTTTTAAAAAATCCCCATTACCGCAGAACCGTATTCAAAACAGTCTTGGTTCTGGCGTGATCATAGATAAACAAGGCCTAGTTATTACTAACTACCACGTGATCAGTGGGGCTGATGAAATTTTAGTGGCCTTAAAAGATGGCCGTACAACCAATGCTAAAGTGATAGGTAAAGATAAAGAGACCGACATTGCTTTATTGCAAATTCCCCTAACCGATACCCCGGTCATGCCTTTTTCTCAAAGAACACTACAAGTGGGCGACGTAGCCCTTGCCATTGGTAACCCATTTGGGGTGGGGCAAACCGTTACACTGGGAATCATTTCTGCAACTGGGCGTAATCAACTTGGCATCACAACATACGAAGATTTCATACAAACTGATGCTGCCATTAACCCTGGCAACTCAGGCGGTGCTTTGGTGAATGCCTATGGCGAGCTAGTGGGTATTAATACTGCGATTTACAATCAGTCTGATCAAAAGAAGCAAGATGAATTCACGGTACCTCAAGGAATCGGTTTTGCTATTCCATTGAATCTGGCCTTAAGGGTCGTTTCGGATTTAGCACATTATGGCCAAGTGGTTCGAGGCTGGCTGGGGCTTGAAACTCAAGAATTATCCCCACAACTTAAACAAGCCTTTAACCTGCCTGAATCTTTACAAGGTCAGCTAGTGGTTGGTGTGTTTAAAGATGGCCCCGCTTATAAAGCAGGTCTGCAAGAAGGGGATATCGTGACACATTTTAATGGCAAAGCGGCCACCAAGGGGACTCAAACCATGCGACAAATTGCAGATTTAATGCCCGGGGATGAAATTAAACTAGGTGTCTATCGAAATGGCCAGTACATTGAAGTGATTGCCACGCTAGGGAGAAGAATGAATCCAAGGTAATACCCAGCCCTCCCTCTAATAATCGCTAAAGGTTTTTACTTTTCATATGAACATTCACATTAAAAGTAAAAACCCAAACAACCGCTTATGGATTATTGCACCGTACCCGAGTGCGCAATATCAGAAAGCGCTGCGATTAAACGCTCATTCTGGCTGGTTGTCCCTACGGTAATACGCAAACAGTTTTCTAGAAGCGGGTGCCCACCGTCTAAACACTTAATCAAAATGCCACGTTCTTTTAATTCTTCAAACCAGTTTCTAGCCATGCCATCTGGTGTACGAATCAATACAAAGTTGGCTTCACTAGGGTAAACCGTAACACCTGAAAGTTTTGCTAAATCTTCCATCAATACAACACGATCAACTCTTAACTGCTCTGTTTGCATCATCAACATATCGTAATACTCTAATGCAAATAAAGTACTGGCTTGGGTCAGCATATTAATATTATAAGGCAAACGAATTTTATCTAATTCATTTAACCATTCTGCGCGACCAATGATTAAACCTAAACGCAATCCAGCCAAGCCCACTTTAGAAAGCGTGCGCATGACCAAAACATTGTCATAGCGATCCAGCAGTTCTAAATGATCCGCATCGGTAAAGGCAGTGTAGGCCTCATCTACAACCACCAAACCTTCTGATGCTTTTATGATATTTTCAATGGCGGCTTGGTCCCATAAGTTGCCTGTTGGGTTATTAGGCTGGGCCAAGAATATTAATTCTGGTTGAGAAGTTTCAATGGCGGCAAGCATTGCTTTTTCATCCAGTTGAAAATCCGATGTTAACGGTACGCCCACATAATTTAACCCACAAAAAGTAGCGATCATTTTATACATCACAAAACCCGGCTCTGGTGCCAGAATTGTTGCACCGGGTTTTGCCATGGCCATGGCTAACAATTGAATGATTTCATCACTGCCATTGCCCAATAGGATGTCGTATTCGTCGCTGACACCCATGGACTCTTTTAATCCATCGCGCAATTGCTGTGCACTGGCATCAGGGTAGCGATTCAAAGGCAAGTCCGTTAGCAAATCTGCCCACGCTTCTTTTGCCACTGCCGGCCAAGAGTATGGATTTTCCATTGCGTCTAGTTTCAACATACCGGATGCATCTGGCACAGGGTAAGCCGATAAGTCTAAAATTTCTTGGCGAATTAATTTTTTAACACGAGACATAAATTATTCTCTTTAAAGAAAAACCCCAAAGCTTTTCAACCTTAGGGTTTTATTGTTTGATTCTGTATAAATAAATTATTTATCAAAGACTAAGCCACTTCACTGAAGCGTAAGCGGCGAAGCTCAGGCTAGGCAAAACGTTTATGGGAGAACGGAATTTAGCCCGCTAAATGAGCATCTCGAATCAACGTTTTAACACCGCCTGAGCGAGTAAGCTAGCTTCAGTCTTTGATGCGGTATTCGGCAGACCTAGCATGTGCCGTTAACGACTCTCCTCTGGCCAAAACCGATGCAATCTTACCCATTTCACTGGCCCCATCCGCGCTACACATAATCAATGAGCTGCGCTTTTGGAAGTCGTACACACCTAGCGGGCTAGAAAAACGTGCGGTGCCTGATGTTGGTAAAACATGGTTTGGCCCTGCACAATAATCCCCCAGTGCTTCCGCTGTGT
>CAJXIT010000050.1 GCA_913054055.1 uncultured Thalassolituus sp. | reverse complement strand
TGATCATATTTAAACGCGCCATACCAGCCACAGCAGGAGCCGTTGTATAAAGAATTGAGATGAATACTAACGCCCAACCAGCAGAAGAGCGTGCATCTTTCACTTTAGGAACCGTGAAGAAGCGAATAATGACGTGAGGTAAGCCTGCGGTACCAATCATCAAAGACAGAGTATAAGCAAACATATTCACAGTATTTAAACGAACACTGGTGGTGTATTCGGCAAAGCCCAATTCCGTGACCACTTGATCAAGTCGATCCAGTAAATACACTTCACTGCCCGCCAAGGTGCTGCCAAAGCCAAGTTGTGGGAAAGGGTTACCGGTTAGGTTTAATGAAATGAAAATGGCAGGAATGGTATAAGCCAAAATTAAAACACAATACTGAGCGATCTGTGTATAAGTGATGCCTTTCATACCGCCTAATACCGCATAAAAGAATACAATACACATGCCGATCACTAGGCCAATATCGTAGCTCACTTCTAAGAAGCGAGAGAACGCAACGCCGATGCCTTTCATTTGACCAATTACATAGGTAACCGAACAAATAATTAAACACACAACCGCTACAATTCGCGCAGTACGAGAATAAAAACGATCACCAATGAATTCTGGTACCGTGAATTTTCCGTACTTGCGCAAGTAAGGGGCAAGCAACATGGCTAATACTACAAAGCCACCAGTCCAACCCATTAGAAATACAGATCCGCCGTAGCCCATAAAGGCAATCAAACCTGCCATTGAAATGAATGAAGCCGCCGACATCCAGTCAGCTGCCGTTGCCATACCGTTAGCCACTGGGTGTACGCCACCGCCAGCGACGTAAAACTCTTTTGTTGACCCTGCTCTTGCCCATATGGCGATGCCAATATAAAGCGCGAAGGTCATACCTACCACAATGTAGGTTAATGTTTGTAGTTCCATAACGGTTTACCTCACTCTTCGTCTACGCCGTATTTACGATCAAGGGCTGCCATTTTTTTTGTATACACAAAAATTAAAACGACAAACGTATAGATAGAGCCTTGCTGAGCAAACCAAAAGCCCAGTTTGTATCCACCTAAGGTGATTGTATTTAATACATCCACCAATAAGATGCCGCAGCCGAATGACACGGCAAACCACACCACCATTAACTTAATCATTAAGCCAAGGTTTTCTTTCCAATAGGCTTTTGCATCATCTTCCGATTTAAACGCCATGATATTTCTCCTCAGGTTCAGGTTACCTAATCAGTTGTAATCACTTTTACCGGTTAGGGCTATTAGACCAAGGTCGACAGACGCTTGATCTAACAAAAGTGATGCATAATAGATCAGATTAAAATGCCCATTTGCTGGTGAATTGAATGCGGCTTAAATCGCCGTTGGCGCCGCTTTCTGTTTCGCGTTCAGCCATTTGATATTCCGCGCCAAAGGTGATTTTTTTGGCAGGTGAATACATTAAATTCACATTAATGTTGTTAATTGATTTGGTAACGTCAGATACAGTATTCTCATCGTTGTCTGCCTCAGAAAAAGCATACATAGCAGTAGAGCGAAGCTTTTCACTCCACTTATGTTTATAGGCAACAAAGCCACCAGTTACAGTTGTTAGTTCAATGCTACCGTCTGCTTGTATCGCACCATCGCGATAAGCGTTAAGTGCAATATAACGGCCTAAGTTACCATTGCTAAGCATGAACTTAATGTCATCGCCATTGCTTAGTGCATACTTACCGCTGAAAGTTAAAGCAAAGCCATTTTCACTTTCATCGAAGCCGCTATGGTTATAACCAATTTGACGAAGCATTATTGCTGCACTGTAGTTTAAGCCTGCTAATTTGCTATCAAAGCGGGCAATTAGGTCTGGTAGGGTAGAGTTGTCTACATTATTGTCGTTTACCACAGAATCTGCTGCATCTTGTGCCTCAGCCGAGTTACCGTTTGCAACAGCAATTACATTGGCGGCTCCAGCATCATAAAAACCAACTGATGGGTTCTCAGCAGCAATCATGACTTTACCGCCTGCCACTGGCATGGTGTAACGCACTTGCGGTTGACGAATAAAAATAGAACCGGAAGTTGGGCCAACAAAATCCACCGCTTCAGGCAGAGCGCCTGTATTGAAAAAAGTAGACCAGGTTTGACCGGTTAAAATTGAAGAACCATCTTCTTTTGTTAGGCTGAACATGGCATGACGTAAACCGTTTGACGCTTGGTTGGTGAGGCGTTCATCGTTGCCACCATTAAAGTCCATTTCAATAAATGACTTAACTTTACCCGCATCGGTATCAGTGAGCGTAGTGAAATTTAAACGGCTAAATTTAGCGTTTGAATCGAATACGCGATCGCCTTCGGCCGATCCGTCACCCACTGCAATCGTAGAAGGGACTAAGAAATCATCACCCACATTACCTGCTCGGGCTTGGTCTGAGTATTGACTAAAGATTGCATCGAATTTAATAAAACCGCCGTATTTAAACGTGGTCTCTGCCATGGTGGGTGCTGCTAGGGTGGCCAGACCCAGTGAGCACGCTAAGGTTAGAGTTTTGCGTGTTGTCATCGTATTTCCCCTCTTCGGGTTGTTGTTATGCTTTTTTAATAAAAAGCTTTTTGATTACATCATCAGTATTACTGCCTCCTGACAACAATCGGTATTAACCCTTAGTCTAGGTTCGACTAAAGTCTAAGGGTTGAATGCTTTTTGATTGCAATAAATCGTTGAAATAAAAATAAATGCGTATTTTAGACAAAGGTCTAATGGCACAAATTTTTACGAATGGCGAAACTGATCTCATTGAATAACCAAACAACATTTACTGTGCTAACTGCACATGAGAGGGCGTCATGAGTGAGAGTCATCAAGAAGTTTTTCCAGTTAGCCAGGAAACACTAGAGAACACCTTGCTAACCAATGAGCAATACTTAGAAATGTATCAAGAGTCTGTTACGGATCCTGAAGGATTTTGGACGAAACAGGCACAGCGTATTCAATGGATGAAACCCTTTACAAAAGTAAAAGACGTTTCATTCAATAAAGAAGATTTGCATATTCAATGGTTTGAAGATGGCATACTGAATGTCAGCGAAAACTGTTTGGATCGTCACCTACCTGAAAGAGAAAACGACCTCGCCATTATTTGGGAGTCGGATCAAGAAGGTAAAGCCGAGCGTCACATCACCTATGGCGAACTTTCACGAGAAGTAAACCAATTTGCCAATGGTTTAAAAAGCCTTGGTGTATCAAAAGGTGATGTGGTTACGATTTATATGCCCATGGTGCCAGAAGCATCCATGGCCATGTTAGCGTGCGCGCGCATTGGGGCGATTCACTCTGTGGTATTTGGTGGCTTCTCACCAGAAGCCTTGGCAGGAAGAATTGAAGACGGTAATTCTAATTATGTGATTACTGCCGACGAAGGTTTGCGCGCCGGTAAACCCATTCCATTAAAAGCCAATGTCGATAAAGCCATTGAACTGTGCAAACCCAATCAAGTAAATAATGTGATCATGCTGGCTCATACCAAGGGTGTTGTGAATCGTGTTGACGGTCGTGATGTGGATTACCGTAATTTAGTTGATCAGCAATCAACAACCTGTGCACCGGAGCCAATGAATGCAGAAGACCCATTATTTATTTTGTATACATCAGGGTCTACTGGTAAACCGAAAGGGGTGTTGCATACAACTGGCGGTTATATTGTTTATGCCGCCATGACCCACGAATATGTGTTTGATTATCGCAAAGGTGAAGTGTATTGGTGTGCAGCGGATGTGGGCTGGATTACAGGTCACAGCTATATTGTTTACGCGCCATTGTGCAATGGTGCCACCGTGGTCATGTATGAAGGTGTTCCCACTCACCCAGACTGTGGTCGAGTAGCGCGTTTAATTGATAAATTAAAAATCAACATTCTGTACATAGCACCAACGGCTATTCGCTCGTTAATGTCTGAAGGAGACTTGGCTGTTGAAGGTGCCGACTTATCATCCTTAAGATTGTTAGGCACAGTGGGAGAACCCATCAACCCGCAAGCATGGCATTGGTATAATCGCACCTTTGGTAAAGGACAATGCCCAATAGTTGATACTTGGTGGCAAACTGAAACCGGTGCCGCCATGATCACCCCAATGCCAGGGGCAACCGCCTTAAAGCCTGGCTCAGCAACGCGCCCTATGTTTGGTGTGCAGCCTGCACTGGTGGATGAGCATGGCAACGAACTTGAAGGAGCGGTGAAAGGCAACTTAATCATCAAAGACAGCTGGCCGGGACAAATGCGCACGGTGTTTGGCGACCATCAGCGTTTCATTGATACCTACTTTTCAACTTATGAAGGCACCTACTTCACAGGTGATGGTGCACGGCGTGATGAAGACGGTTACTACTGGATTACCGGTCGTGTTGATGATGTATTGAATGTATCAGGGCACCGAATGGGCACGGCTGAAGTTGAAAGTGCATTGGTTGCACACGACGCGGTCTCAGAGGCTGCTGTTGTAGGTTTTCCTCATGATATTAAAGGGCAGGGAATTTATGTGTACGCAACGCTGGGTGTGGGCCATGAGCCAAGTGAAGCCATGCGTAAAGAATTAACCGCTTGGGTAAGGAAAGAAATCGGCCCAATAGCCACACCAGATGTGATTCAGTGGGCGCCAGGATTACCTAAAACCCGTTCAGGAAAAATCATGCGCCGAATTTTACGTAAAATAGCTACAGAAGAATTTGATACGTTAGGGGATATCTCTACCTTAGCCGATCCAAGTGTGGTGGATGTTTTAATCTCAAATCATAAAGCGTTATTAGAAGAGGCTTAAACAGGAAGGGTTTTCAAATTAGAAGAAAACCGCCTAAACAGATCCGATTGGAGTGTCGGTGGGGTGTTAGTTTATCTAACACCCCTTTTTTTGTGAAATGTAATAAACGGTCTGATGAATTTTAAGGCTAGTGCCCAGAGAAACGATGGTGTACATTAATTCATGCGTAGCCTAAAAATAAAAACTTAAATCAGTAGGGTGATTCACATGTACGCGCCAACCACCATTATTATTGCCGACGACCATCCGTTATTTCGCACGGCTTTAAGTGGTACCTTAAAATCAATTTCTCCCCAAGCCGAAATTGTTGAGTCAGAAGACTTACCAAGTTTACAAGCCTGCGTAGAAGACCACGATCAAGCCAGTATGATCTTGCTGGATTTACATATGCCGGGCGCAGATGGCTTTAGCGCGCTTATTTTTCTGACGGCACATTATGCTCATATTCCAGTAATTGTGGTGTCTGCCCATGATGAACCTGAAATTATGCGTCGCGCATTGGATTATGGTGCCAGCGGATTTTTACCAAAAAGTTCAAGCACAGACGATATGAAAGATGCTTTGAATACGGTTCTAAATGGTGGTATTTGGGCACCTGAAGGCTTGTCTCAAGCCCGTGTTGTTGGCAATGATGAGCAAAGCATCGCGGATGCACTGGCCTTGCTAACCCCGCAGCAATTTAGAGTGGCTTCAATGGTGACGCAAGGTTTATTAAACAAACAAATTGCGTATGAACTGGACGTAACAGAAGCGACAGTGAAAGCGCATATGACAGAAATTTTTAAAAAACTTGGGGTGCATTCCCGTACTCAAGTGGCATTGGCACTTAGCCAATTGGCCATTGCGCCAGAAACCCTTTCTTAAATATTATTTCTTCACGGTACCTTTTCTTAATCTTAACGCTTATTTCTTAACGCTTATTTCTTAACGCCCTGTGCATTAAGTTTCTCAGCGCGTTCGGGGGCACCGGTTTGCTTAAAAACATACATTCTGCCGTTGATGCCTGTTGACGAATTTCGTCACTGTTATCAGCACTGATCACAATGGCAGGAATGGTTTGCTGCCAATGGAAACGCAAGGCTTCTAATACATCAATGCCCGTTTCATGATCCAGATGGAAATCCGCTAATACAATATCTGGGGCTTGAGGTTGACGCCAATTATTTAAAGCTTGTTTCAGATCCGCTGCGGTGGATACATTGCAGCCCCACTGTTCTAGCAATGACTGCATACCTGAAAGAATCAGAGGATCATTGTCCACGCATAATACTTGTGTATCTTTTAGGTTGGTATCAATAATCGCTCGTTTTGGTAAGGCTTCTGACTTTTTCCCAAGAGGAACGGTGATTCTAAATACCGACCCTTTCCCTAAAATAGAATTCATGGAAATAGGGTGGCTTAACAAATGAGAGATGCGATTAGTAATAGACAGCCCAAGGCCAAGCCCTTGGCTGCTGCTACCTGGAAGGCGCTCGAACTCTTCAAAAATTTTATCTCGGTTCTCTTCGGCAATTCCCGGGCCGGTATCCCATACTTCGATCACAGCCACATTGTTTTTACGACGGCATCCTAATACCACACGGCCCGTTTTTGTATAGCGTAGCGCGTTAGATACAAAATTTTGTAAAACCCGTCTTAATAAATGGGGATCACTGTAGACCCAAATAGACGAGGCAATGCAATGGAAATCTAAACCACTTTTTTCTGCCAGTACTTGGCTTTCAGACGTTAAGGGTGTGAATAAAGACTCTAAAGAAAAGTGTTTTCGGTTAGCTTGCTCTTTGCCAGAACCAAGACGAGAGATTTCTCTTAATGAACCAATTAAATGCTCTGTTTGAGACAAGGCATCGTCAAGCTGTTTAACAACCACTTTTAAACCTTCGTTATCTGAATGATTGACCTGGTTGCCTAATGAAGAAACGAATAAGCGAGACGCATTGATCGGCTGCAATAAATCATGACTGGCGGCGGCCATGAAACGATTTTTGCTGGTGTTAGCGTTGGTGAGCTCTTCTTCTATTCGGCCTCGTAATTCATTCTCTCGCAACAAAGAATGGTTGGCGGCCTGCAGCTCCATGGTGCGAATATTCACTCGATCTTCCAAACTTTGTTTTGCATCTTCCAGTTCGTGCACCATTTTATAATGATCACTGATGTCAGTGAATGTTGTGACGTAGCCTCCGTTGTCCAATGGTGTGCCACTGATCTCTATGACTTTTTTATTCGGTAGGACTCTTTCTAGGCGATAGCTTTGCCCTGAGCGTAATTGTGTAATACGACGACTGACAATCTCATCCACACTGTTATCTTCATCGCCTAAATAGCCACGTACCGCATTGTAGTAATACACCTTTTCAATATCGCACCCCACATAAAGTAAGCGCTGAGGGTAATCAAATAAAGTTTGATACTGTTGGTTCCATGCCACCAGTTTTAAATCTTTATCCACCACACTGATGCCTTGAGGAATGGTTTCTAGGGTGGTTTGCAGTAACGTTTGACTGAATTGTATTTGGCGGGAGCTTCCGCTTACTAACGATACAAAGTCTTGTAATAAGAGCGGCTGCTGACTGGCTAGAAGCTCCATGGCTTTACGGGCAGACACTGCACCGATAATGGCGGCCATATCACTTTCAATGGCTGCCACTGTAAAACGCGGTGCTTGATCATGGGGTAATAAACGGTGACCTAATAATTGTTCAAATTCTTGCCAAATACTTTCACAGCGTTCTTTGCCAAAAAGGGGCTCGATTAAAGATTGCAGCTGGCGGATTTCAATACCTGAAGGTTCTCTATCAAGGTGGTAGCGACGATTGACCCCGCGTATATGAGTGAAGGCTTCTGCTTGTCGTAAATCTAAACTGGTAAAACGTGATGTTTTTGAAACTAAAACAAACACCAATACATTGATACACAAACTCCAAAATACACCGTGACTTAAAGGATCTAAAAAACCCATAAATAAAAAATTATGGGGTTTTAACCATTCTATTGAAAACAAACCCTGAGTAACAAAATAGTTTTCAGGTGGCACGATGATGGGCAATAACAAACAGTAAAACCAAATACACATCCCCGATAATAATCCCGCCATCACACCTTTTGCATGGGCCCGCTCCCAGTATAAAGCGGCTAATACTGCTGGTAATAATTGTGCACAGGCTGCAAACGAAATTAAGCCTAATGAAGCTAGACCTTCGTTTTGGCTCATAATGCGCTCTAGTGCCCAGCTCATGGCCAATATAGATATAATTGAAAAGCGTCGAATAAATCGTAATGAATTACCTAAGTCTTGCGCCTTTTTATGATGACGGCTGTTGACCCTTAACCATGCGGGCACGATTAATTCGTTAGAGATCATAATCGAAAGGGCAATGGTGGCCACCACCACCATGCCAGCGGCAGCAGATAGCGCGCCAATAAATGTAATGGCAAGCACGCCCTCTTCACCACTAAAGTGCGGTAGGGTTAATACATAACTATCTGGGGGAATGTGTAAACCGGTAAATAATTCTGCGCCGGTTTGTGCTAATGGAATGGCTAGCAGTGCAAACAAAGCCAGATATAATGGCAGTAGCCAACGGGTGTAGCGTAAATCTTTTTTATGTTGATATTCCACCACCATCACATGAAACTGTCGTGGCAAACAAATAATGGCGGTGGCGGCTAGCAGCATTTCAGTTAAAAATAGTGGGCTGAAAATTTGTGACCATTGGAAATTTGGTGAATGGGTCAGGGTGCCAAACGACGTAATGGGATAAATTTCCCATGCCAACATGGCCACACAAATAAAAGCCACTAGCTTGACCACAGACTCTAATGCCACGGCTGAAATCATACCCCGTAAGCGATCTGGCCCATCAATGATGCGTGTACCAAAGGCAATAGCAAACCACCCCATCACCATGGCCGCCACAAGGCTTGATCCATAATCCACACTTAAATCACTGATGGATTGCCAGTTAACTGTAGACCAAGCAATGCCAACGGCTCTCAATTGCAGCGCAATGTAAGGCAAGGTCCCAACAACCAATACAAGCGTTACAATGGCGGCAAGGGGTTGATGCTTGCCATAGCGTGAGCCAACAAAATCCGCGATAGACGTGATTTTATTACGTGAACTCACGATTAATAGTCTGCGAATAAACCCCCAACCAAATACAATTAATAAAATGGGCCCCAGATAAATGGGAAGAAAATGCCAGCCGTTTTCAACCGCTTGACCCACAGCGCCTAAAAACGTCCAAGAGCTACAGTACACACCTATGGATAAGGTATAGATGAGTGGGCGCCACCAATCTTTTTGGATTTTATGGCCGTATTTTTCCGCCATCCAAGCAATGGCAAATAATAAGGTTCCGTAAAATGAAACCAAAATGAGTAAGCGTTGGCTGTCCATTTTACCTTTCGTTTAAATCAAGTATTTACTACCATAAACGGAATTGTAATCAGGGTGAATGCCCTGTGTCAGTTAGACATAAGTTTTACGTTTATTGGCAATATAGGACTACTTTCTATAAGAAAAGACGATACCGTATTTGGTATCGCCTTTCGTAGTTGAAGGTGTAGTTGAATGTCAGGCGGCAACTGAGTTGATGGCGTAGCTATTAGAAACTTTGAAAAATGATTCAAACTGTTCGGCAAAGTCAGCATTCACAGAACGAATGACAGCATCATGTTCTATTAGGTTTGTAATCCATTTTAAAAGGGCACCAGTAGATTGATCAGACTGTGCAAGCAGCGATAGCTTTTCCGTAATACTCGGTAACCATTTTAACCGGGTGAATACAGGCGCAATTGCCGCATCCATCAAACTTAATTCATCACCTGAATAAAACTTTGTTTGTGAATTAACAGGGACCTTTAATAGCTCGCTGATGAACTGTTTAGAGAGTAAATCAAATTGCTGAATGTCATTGGCTGAAAACAGCTGAAACTGAAGCATGATTAAACTCTCACTAAAATTAATCCAAGAGCGTTCAGTAGCCTTTTTTAAAGGGTCATCAGGCAGTAACGCTTTTCCAAATGCTTCATCGATGTATTCATTAATAATGGCCGACTCAAAAATCACTTCCTGCTGAGGTTGGTTAATCACAAGGGCGGGCACTTTACCTGTTGGCACCATGCGTAAATACCATTGTGGTTTATCTGCTAGATCAATATTGATGCGTTGGTAAGATTGCTGTTTTATATTGAGTAGAATGGCGGAGCGTTGCACAAACGGACAAATTGGAAAGCTAACTAAAATTGGCTGTTCACTGGATTTAATTTGCTGGACGATGTCGTTCATATTTATACGCCTTCTATCAAAATAAGTTCAAAGTCAGAGCCGGTATTTCTTAAATTCACCAGGGTTTGGTTGTCAGGGTCTTGATACCAGTTATTGGCTTGCTCTGTATTTGGAAACTCTATGATGATGCCAACGTTTGCTAAATCAGCTGAGCCCTCTAGGCGAACGGGTGTGCTGCGGGCAATTACTTTGCCGCTGTGCTTTTGAATAACGGTTGAAATTTTACTGCTGTACTCTTCCAGCCAATCTGTATTGTGAATGGTTAGCTGTCCACTTGCGTAAGCTGTCATGGTGTTACCTTTTGTATTTAACGTCACGGGAATGTTGCGTGTGAGTCAATATTAGGGTGACAATCAGTGGGCGTAAATTATCGACAAATGCAAAATACCCGTGCAATAATGCACGAATGACTGATTGGGATGATTTTAGGTACTTTTTAGCAGTAGCGCGTAATGGCAGTGTGACGTCGGCTTCTACCGTGTTAGGGGTCAACCACTCTACCGTTTCCCGTCGTATTGCTGCTATGGAAAAGAAACATGGCGTCAGGCTGTTTGAACGCCTAATCAGCGGCTATGAGATGACTGCCGCAGCTGAAAATATTTATCAATTAGCATTAGATATTGAGTCTAAAAACCATGAAATGCAGCGTTTACTGTTTGCGCAGGATAGCCGCTTGCAGGGAAGCATTAATATCACCATTCCTCACGATCTCGCAAATTATTGCGTGCTACCCTATTTCAAAGCCTTTACCGACCAACACCCAGATATCAGTATTAACTTTATTGTAAGCCCAAGTTTAAAAGACCTGAATGCTCGCGAAGCCGATATTGCAGTACGTTTAACCCCGGAGCCACCGGAAAACTTAGTGGGCAAAAAACTGGCCAAGCTAAGGCATGGTATCTATCAATCCAAACAATATCAGGTGAAGGAAAATAAGCCGGTGGATTTGATTTTATGGAAACATGAAACAACACCGCCCAAATGGGTGAAAGATCATTTCCCTGATCACAGGGTGGTATTGCGGGTAGATGATATGGCATCTAAGTATGCAGCAGTTAAAGCGGGTTATGGGCTGGCTAGAATCCCCTGTTATTTACCCGACACACTTAACGAGCAAAATATAAGGCGATTACCCTTAGATATGGTGCCATCCGATTGGGGCTTGTGGGTATTGAGTCATGCTGACTTGCGACAAACCGCTCGAATAAAAGCCTGCAAAGCGTTTCTGCACCAAATCTTACAAGAACAAACTGACCTGATCGAAGGCAAGCTATCAAGCTATTTGTGAGGCTTGGTAGCTTAGGTCTATCAATATTTAAACGTGTTCAGAACCAGCTACTCTGAATATTAGCAATAGAGTGGAACACTGAGTTCTATTAAGACTTGGATCTATTTTGATTAAACGTATCTAAGCTGCAAGGTAATAAACTGAGTGAATAAGTAGAAGCTGAATAATTCTATTTTCTCCACTAAGATCACATACAACGAATTGAGAATATAGGCGTTTAAATAAGGCCTAACTAATAATATTGATAGTTTAAGAGAATAAGTTAATGACCACATACGATTATGATCTATTTGTGATTGGCGCTGGCTCAGGCGGCGTGAGAGCAGCCAGAATGTCAGCAGCAACCGGTGTTAAAGTTGCCATTGCTGAAGAGAAACACTTAGGTGGCACCTGTGTGAACGTTGGCTGTGTACCCAAGAAATTAATGGTATTTGCCTCACACTTTGCTGAAGATTTTGAAGATGCCGCCGGTTTTGGTTGGACAGTGGGTGAACGCCAATTTAATTGGAATACCTTAATTGAAAATAAAAACAAAGAGATCGAGCGTTTAAACGGCATTTACAAGCGCATGCTAGAGAATGCCGGAGTGGATATTGTTAATGGGCGTGCCCGCTTGGTATCTGATCACAGTGTTGAAGTGGACGGCAAAATCATCACAGCAGAAAAAATTCTGGTGACAGTGGGTGGCACCCCAAGTGTGCCTGAATTTCCGGGCAGTGACCTTGTGATTAATTCTGATCAGTTCTTCTTTTTACCTGAAATGCCAAAAACCATGGTAGTCGTAGGTGGCGGTTATATTGCCGTTGAATTTGCCGGCATTATGAATGGCTTAGGTGTTGAAACCCATTTAGTGTATCGCGGCGATAAATTATTAAAACATTTTGATCATGCCACATCCGATTTTGTTGCCCATGAAATGCAAAAGAAAGGCATCACCATTCATTACAATACCAATGTAGAACACATTGAAAAACTAGAAAATGGTCGCCTGCAATGCAAACTGGATAATGGCCAATCATTAACGGCTGGCCAAGTGATGTATGCTACAGGGCGTCGATCACTAACCAATGATCTAGGCATTGAAAAAGTAGGATTAGAAACCCGTGACAATGCCAGCATTGTTGCCAATGATTCTTTTCAAACGTCAGTGCCTTCCATTTTTGCATTAGGGGATGTGATTGGTACACCTGAATTAACCCCAGTGGCGACCGCTCAAGCCATGGTGTTTGTGAGTCAACAATATGGTGATGGTGAACGCACCATTACTTATGACAATATTCCTACGGCGATTTTTAGTCAGCCAAATATTGGCACCGTGGGCTTATCCGAACAAGCGGCGGTAAAAGAGGGTATGAAAATCGATGTGTATCAATCCGAATTCAGGCACTTGAAGCACACCTTATCGGGCAATGAAGAGCGTGTATTAATGCGCATGATTGTAGAGCAAGGTTCACAAAAAGTGATTGGTATGCATATGGCTGGGCCGGATGCCGGTGAAATTATTCAGGGCTTTGCAGTGGCCGTTAAGGCCGGTTTAACCAAGTCGCAATACGATGCCACCATAGGCATTCATCCAACGGCAGCTGAAGAGTTTGTGACCCTAAGAGATATTAGTTACAGTGTTTAAAACCCATTAAGTTTTTAACGTTCAAAGCCACTTATGTTTATTAAAAACTAAGTGGCTTTTTTAGTATTTGATAATTGTTTACGACTGATTAGCCACAGCATAATAGCCGCGCCCAATCCGGTTGCGCCTAAAATCATGGTCATAATCATGATTTGATAGCGTACTGCCACCAAGGGCGACACCCCAGATAAAATTTGCCCTGTCATCATACCCGGCAATGCCACCAAGCCCACTGCAAGCAAGCCATTAATCTGCGGAATCATGGCCGCATGAAACGCGTTTAAGCGTGCACTTTCGATATCAATGTGATTGTTTACTTCGGCCTGATAGCGCTCAGCAGCCAAACTTATACTGTTCATGGTATTAGCAAAAAACATCCCTGCAATGGGGATTAATAATTCAGGCTGGTACCAAGACGGTGCTTTCAGCACTAATGCAAGGGTGATGAACATATGAAAAGTCACAGAGATAGTGAGCGCCATAAGCGCAGGCATAAGAAAGCCTGTTTGATGTCGAACTGGGCGGATCGCAATCCAAGCGGCCACCACCATCATAACGCTGACAATCATTAAGCTGACCCATGGGGATGGGTTGTCAAAAATACTCACCAGTACATAGCCCACCGCCACAAGCTGAATCACCATGCGAGCAGACGCCATTAAGACTTCTTGTGGTTTGCCTTGCCAATAAAAATAAATGATGCAAACCAAAACCACTGGAATGAGACACCAGGATAAATCTAGCCAAGAAATTGTTGTCATACTCTATGCGTCTGTACAGAATTTAATAGTGGATGATGCCACTGATTCTGTTCAAATATAAGTGAGCAAGGACCATGTTCGTGTGATGTAAGAGTGGTGTAAGAGTGATGTAAGAGTGATGTAAGAGTGATGTAAGAGTGATGTAAGAGTGATGTAAGAGTGATGTAAGAGTGATGTAAGAGTGATGTAAGAGTGATGTAAGAGTGA
>CAJXIT010000049.1 GCA_913054055.1 uncultured Thalassolituus sp. | reverse complement strand
CAGACGTGTGCTCTTCCGATCTCTTCCTCGAGCCCAAGTAACGCCAATGGGCTGGGATGAGAGCTTTAACTTATTAGAAAATTCAAAAACTAACCTAAATGGTTACCGTAGAATTCAAGAGTATTTTGTTAATAAATATAAATTCTTATTCGTGAATCTTTCAGGGTTTGATTCAAGTAAACCTTTACCCAAAGCTTTCAAGCTTCGATTTAAATTGAATCAGAATACTGAGGGCACTAATGTCAACATCAATAGCTTTAAACTTTTTTGTGCTCCTGCTATTAATTTGTTTGATACAACCGCAGAGCCTATCCCATTAGACCACAAACAAAGTGACTTAACCTTAAAGCCTATTCGCAACGTGAACAGTCAATATACCATTTACTCTATTTTGAATGTTCAAGGGCAAAACCGCCGTTCTTCTGAAAAAACTCAGTATCTTGATTTTTCTTTAAATGCGAAACAACAAAGCCAACAGCCTGTATACGAACTCATACAAAAATCAGGTGATCAAAATACGTCTCAAAGTGTATTACGCGTTAACTTTCCTCAGGGTAAAGATTTACCAATGAGAGAAGTTTTGACTGCCAATATTCGATGCTCAAACGGTCCTTTGACTCAGTATTTAAAACCAGGTGATGTGAATGTAAATACACCTGACGTTCCTGACTTAGTCAGCTTTAGCAACCTTTCTGCTGTTAGTGAATACATCCCGCCACAAACGGATGGGCGTATTCTATGGAATTTACTTGCGCATTTAACTGTAAACTATTTACCAATTACTGATTTAGCAAATTTAAAAGTATTGTTAAATTTGTATAACCCTACTAACCAAGCTGATGCCAAAGAGCAAGCGGCTAATAAAAAGCGAATTGAATCGGTTAAATCATTAAGTATTGATAAGACCGAACGCTTATTACGCGGCTACCTAGTGCGCGGTCAAAGAATCGATATTGAAGTAGATGGATCAGGCTTCGCCAGTAGCGGTGATGTGTTTCTGTTTGGTGAATTGCTATTTAAAGTATTTTCTCAATTTTCTGACATTAACAGCTATGTTGAGCTAGTTATCACTAATGAAAACACAGGAGAGCAGCTAACATGGCAGCCAAACCTAGTGAGTCATTAAGTACTTTAGAACAAGACATTCTAGAAAACGGTTCTGACTATAATTTTTTTCAGGCTTATCGTTTATTAGAATCGGTTAATCACTCTTATCCTGTATCGGCAAGGCGACCGGCACGTAAGATTGAAGTACGACCAGAACTGTCTCTTGGCTATACCGAGCAAGACATTAGCCAAATTAAGGCGTTAGATAAAAACCGTGGCTATGAAATTATTTCTCAGCTACCTGGTTTATACGGCGTCGCTTCGCCACTTCCTGACTTTTACAATGAAGAATTACTTGATAATGAATGGGATGAGCACGATGCACCCAGAGAGTTTTTGGACATCATCCACAAGCAGCTCTTCCCCAAACTATATCAAGCATGGCGATTATATAAACTAAATCTAAATACTGTTGAGCGGTCTAACGATAGTTACTGGAATTTATTATTCAGTTTACTGGGTGATCCAAATATTGAAAACAACGGACTTAAAGATCTTAAGCTCAGGTACTTTTCATTATTTGCGAATAAAGAACGTTCAAAAGAAGGATTAAGAATTATCATCTCAGACTTTCTAGATATTGAAAGCATTGAGATTCAAGAATTCAATCAGCAAGAAGTCGCTATCAAGCCCAGTCTCAGATGCCAAATTGGCAAACAAAATCATCAAATGGGTGTGGCTCACTTAGGTTCAAAAATCACAGATCAATCTTTAAAAGTAACCGCTGTTGCAAAAGGGATCAGTGAGCAGAAATACAGCGAACTTATCAGTAACAATGAAAAGTTAGATACTTTAAAGTCGCTTTTAAAAGAATACTTGAAAAAGCCATTACAATTAGAGCTGCTATTAAATGTAGATGTGAAGAATGCACAAGTTTGTCTTGGAGAATCGTGGAATCGACTCGGTATCACAAGTAACCTAGCGTCAAATAGTATTTCTACCGCAGCAAATGGCTTAACAGCCAAAAGTATACGCCCAATTGTTATTGAACTTTTGAATTAAGGTTATAGGCAGTAGTTAACCTATGCAGATTATACAACCGTTGGATTTAGAGTCTGGTTTTCGTACCTTTACGTTCAGGAAAGAGCATCACTTAGCCATTACCGCTAAATTGCACTTCCCACTCATGGGCGGTGACCCACTGCTATTCTCTGACGCTTATCAAGCCATGTCAGAACTGCATGAACCCTTTATTGATGAGGGTTTACCCAAGGTCACTCCCGAATTTTTTGCGATAGGCAGTGCCAAAAGCCCAAATGGCCAATTGGTGCCTGCTTTGGATGTGAGCTGCAAGCTACAAGATGCAGTTAAATCGATCCATGTTACCGGAGATCGCTACTGGTTGGGTGGTTTAACAGGCACCACAAAACCCATTCCATTTAGTGAAATGCCGCTCTCGTGGAAAAATGCCTTTGGCGGCAAAGATTTTGATCAAAACCCTAATGGAAAAGGCATTGATAAAGTTAAAACTGAACTAGGTGAAGATTTGGTCGCCATGCCAAACATCGAATATTCAAGTCAGTTATTAACAGGGTTAAAGCAACGCCCTACCCCTGCTGGATTCTCTCCTATATTAATTGATCACCCTATACGTAGTCAGTACGTAGGCACTTATGATGAAAACTGGTTAGCCAATGACTTTCCTGGTTATCCAAAAGACTTTAACTTTAAAGGCTTTAATGCTGCCTTAAAAGACCAGCACCTTAACTCAAAAATTTGTGCGAATGATCAATTTGAAATTAACAATATGCATGAGAATCATGCATCAATTCAAGGTCAGCTACCCGATTTTAAAGCCCGTGCCTTTTTAGTGAAACCATTTGATGAACTGTCTGACTTAACCCCTTCTGATTTAAACGAAGTGACCCTTGATCCTGATACAGTTGTATTTTATCCAAACCAATTATTTGGCAGCATCATCTTTCGTGGCACCATCAAAGTTGAAGCCAGTGACGCGTCTGATTATCAGTATTTACTATGTGCTTATGAATCTAAAAACACTCAGAATCGAGACAAAGACCATTACTTCCAATCTTTAGTGGGACGTCTACACCCTGATTTAAACATGCAATATGCATTAACCACTAAGGACTTAATTCCTGATGACATCCCTTGTGGTATGGCCCGGTTAACTCAACAAGACGTTGAACCAAAGCAGCTATTGGCCGAGCACATTGAAAAGCGCATGCAAGAAACCGTATCAGACAAGATGTCTGAAACCTCTCAGGAAATTGAGCAGTTAATCGTTCAGGCAAAAGATAAGGGACAAGACACCAGCACACTTGAACAACAACTGTATAATCTGCACAACCCGGTGAAAGACGAATGGCAGATTAAGTTTGAAGCCATCACACAAAAGCTGGCGCCAATGGCTGAAGATGGTAAGACCATCGATTTGCATAAGATTGACTTCAAAGCTTTTGATGATTTAGAAAAGTTGAGCATTGAATATGCTGATTATCAAAAACAGAAAGCCGAGCAGCAACTGGAAGATCAAATATCTGAAGCGCTTGAGTCTAATCAAGAAGACGTTGCCAATAGTTTGCAGCAAGCATTAGAGCGCTTCAATGCCCCAGCACAACTGCCAAGACCAAGCGATCTTAAAGCGACATTAAAGCAATTAGAAGACAGTAACTTATTGCTTAATGATGATCAGAAAATAGATATCGCCAGTTTAAAAGTGAAATTAGAAGAAGGCCATGAATTACAAGTAGAAGGTTATCGTCAATCTGCTCACATGATGGAGATGGGCACACCTCCCTTAGAGTCAAATTTAAATGGCATACGTGAACAAGCCATAAAAGCCATTAATGATCAGCAATCTTTAGCTTATATGGACTTAGCTGGCATTGATTTTTCAGGCATGGACTTAAGAGGGGTAGACTTTTCAAACTGCTATCTTGAGCAATGCAACTTCCATTATTGCAATTTAGAGCAAGCAAACTTACATAAAGCCATTGCTGTACGCTGTGATTTTTCACATGCTAATCTCACTCAAGCCAACCTTAAACAATCTAATATAGGAGGCTGTAATTTCCAACACGCAAATCTAGACTCAGCCAACAGCTCAGAATGCGAATTTGCAAAGTCAGATTTTACCAATGCTCGCTTCTTAGAGGAGACCCTAGTAAACGAATCAAAGTTCAATCGTTGTATTTTAGCCGATGCTACCGCCAGAAAAGTTGAATTAATACACTGCGCACTTGTCGATTGCACATTAAATCGTGCGGACTTTAGTGAATCTAATCTGAGCTATATCAGCTTTAATGGATCAACCATAAAAGATGCTTTATTTATTAATAGTAATCTGCAATACGCAAAAATGAATAATGCAAATTACATGTACAGTAATTTCATGCAAGCAGACCTATCCAAAGCCGATGTTTCAAAGTCTAATTTATATGGCTGTGAATTCTTAGGTACGATTGTAAATAAAACAGATCTTAGTCGCTCTAATTTAGATGGCAGTAAGCTAGAAAATTGGAGGCCATCAAAATGGCAATAAGCAAGCAAGGACTGCTAGATAAAATTCAGCAAGGCATCACCATTGAAAATGAAGATTTAACAAATATTAATCTCGCCAATGCTAACATTGGCGGTGCTAATTTTTCAGATTGTGATTTATCTGGCTGTAACCTCACAAACACTCAATTAGAGCAAGTGAACTTTATTAAGTGTAAATTTAGTAAAGCAAACTTTAGCTCAAGCAAAATAACCGACTGCAACTTCGTAGAGAGCACATTAGATGAAGCATCTCTAACAGATTTAACCTTAGTAGGTGTTAATATTCTTCAGTCTTCATTGCACAAAAGCGATATCAGCAATGGTTTGCTTCAAGAGACTAATTTCGTTGAGTGTCAGTTAACGCAAACTAACTTTCAAAAGTGCAATCTAGATTTTGCAAGCTTTATGCAGTGCAATTTATCCTCAGCCGATTTATCACTGTGCCATCTTGAGCGTACCAACTTCATTGAGTGTGAACTGTTAGGCATAAACCTTAAAGGCAGCCATCTACAGCAATCTATTTTTGAAAAGCCTGTTATTGAAAATCACGATTTCTCTCATATGCATTTATGTATGACACAATTTCGAAGCGCCACATTAAATGGCTGTAACTTCACGAAAAGTCATTTGCAGCAAACGGCTTTTGTAGATGCGGAGTTAAATCAATGCACGTTTGATCAAGCAAACATCAGCATGGGACTGTTTACTGGCAGCACCCTAGCGCAATCCAGTTTGAAAAGTTGTTTTATGGAACAAGCCAGTTTACAGAACAGTAATTTGAATGGCTGCGATTTTACAAAAAGCCACTTACTACAAGCTCAAATGAGCGACACACAATGCTTAGGCACTAAATTTAATGGCTGTGAACTATCATATAGTGATTTATCCATGGCAGTTTGCCAGCATACGGATTTCTCGAATGCATCACTGTTCAGAGCCAATCTACATGGTTTAATTGATGCCGGATCGGTTTGGTCGGGTGCGAATAAAAGTATGGCACTGGGCACCGATGAGAAACTGGAAAAAGCACAGCGCTGGCAGCCTACACCTGAAGCAATGGAACTATAAAGGTAAACTATGAATATTCAGTCAATCGATTCCGCAAGAGAACTGCTTAATTCACATCCTGAACACAACTTTGGGATGATATTATCTAAGTCGAAGCAGGGTTATTTAATCAAATTAGAAAGCGGTTCAACCCTGTTGGCTAACAAGGCTTTTTCATGCCCGTTTTTACCCGAAAACAATGATTATGTGGCCATAATGCGTTCAGGCCAAAAAGGTTACTTTATCACCAATATTCTTGAACGCAGCGGTACACTGCCAGCTCGTATGGAAACGGAGTCTGAACTGCACATCTGCAGCCAGCAATCTGTAAAAGTGCAGTCAAATTCCATTGCTTTATCCAGCTTGGAATACACATCAAATTGCCAGACCCATACTCAGTCATCTGAAAAACTGGATGTGTCTGCCAAATATACCAGCTTTCAAAGTGAGACCGTTGAATCCAATATGACGCGCTTAGTTCAACGTATTAAAGACAGCTTCAAAATGATTGAACGCATTGAGCAAGTTAATGCAAAAGATATTATTCAAAATATTAAAAACAACTTCATTCAACGCTCAAAGCAGGTGGACATCACCGCTAAAAGCGACGTAAAAATTAACGGCGACCGCATTCACATGGGTTAATGGTTCACTCCATTTAATAACATAAGGATTTCAAAATGTTTGCAAATTGCCAAATGGGTGGACAAAACATGGGCATGCCAGATGTGTGTAAAACACCTGTTGGCCCTGCGATTGTGCCTATTCCTTATCCAAATATTTCCATGGGTGCCACAGCCAACCCTTCAACTGGGGCAATGAAGGTATTAATCGCAGGTGGTCCTGCGCATACCGTCGGAACAGAGATACCCATGAGTAATGGCGATCAGCCCGGTGTGGCAGGCGGTATTATTTCAGGCTGTATTATGGGGCCTACCAAGTTTTTAATGGGAAGCACCGCCACCTTTTTTGGCGGTAAACCCGCTGCACGTCTAACCTCCATGACAGGTCAAAATGGCTCTAGCATGAATGCTCCCGGCACCACCATTGCGCCGGCGCAAACAAAAGTATTAATTTTGAAATAATTGTAAAAATCTGCATCACAAAAGCTGACTTTAAATTTTTTACAAATAGACACGCCATCAACAGAATACATATAATCATCTGTTAATCTGGTAAGGCTGCTAGATCGTGTCGAGATTGAATAAGGATATATCATGGCTCAACCTACATTTAGTTTATCTACGGATACCTACTCATCCGAGCTAGAGATCATATCGATCACCGGAACAGAAACTATATCTAAGTTTTTTGACTTAAAGGTCCATTTTAAAGTCGCCAAGGATATTGCCGCATCACTTGATCATTTATCTTTAACCCAGGACGATGTGCGAGTTAAAGTTGAACAACTGGTTAGCCGTGATGACTATGTTATCAAAGGCATTTTCAACCAAGTTGAAGAAGTCTTTGCTCAATCAAATACCCATAAACTTTACACCGCCACCCTAGTTCCGGCCCTGTGGCGTCAACGGAAAAATCAATCATACGATATTTATACAGATGCAACGGTTGAAGATGTTCTTACCGATGAATTAAGTAACGACTTAATGCTAGATCATCACCTAAGTTTGACTCAAGCCTACCCAGTAAAAGAGTTTATTTGTCAGTACGGCGAATCAAACTTTGATTTTGTATGCCGCATGGCTGAACACTGGGGAATTTATTACTACTTTGACCATGATGAAGATGGCCGCCTAGTATTTGCCGATGATACCAATTACGAGCCCTTGGCCGTCTCTTCAGTGAAACTAGACGAGAGCAATAATCCATCTCACAGTTTTAACTCTATTCGCTCTTTGCGTCGTCAGTTTAATGCCGTCCCAGACGCCGTTGTTATTACTGAAACCAACCCTGATCAAGCTATGGAGCTATTCCAAGGCATTGCAGGGGAAGTCAGTGATGACAAAACCAGTGTTAACATGGCTGATGAAAGTGCTGACAACAAAGATGAAGCAGATCTATTGGCAAAAATTCGATTAGAAGAGCTGCAAGCAAACCAAACCGTTTTTACCGGCACGTCAGGCTTGCCTTGCATCACCCCCGGGTTTATCTTAAACGTTGAGCTACCTGATGGTGATACCCATGAAATTCTCATCACAAAAGTGACACACAACGGGCAAAACCTAGATGATCGCAGCCGTTCACAAAACGGAGATAGCCAGCCCTATTATGAATGCGCATTTGAAGGTATTCCGAAAGATATTCAGTATCGTCCTAGCCGTGAAATAAAAACCCCTTCGGTGATTTCAACCACAGGCCGAGTGTATTCAGCAGCTGATGACCAAACATTGGCACAGCGTAATGAAGTAGGTAAATACCAAGTCACCTTTGACTTTATGAAGGGCGAAGAAGAAAAAATATCCAGCTGGATTCGCCATGCAAGCCATGCCGCGCGCAGCAACCATTTAGATATTCCTTTAACACCAGGAACAGAAGTTCAAATTGGGTTCATTGGCGGCAACCCAAATCGTCCATACATTATGAATGCGTTAGAAAACTCTCAATCCGTCATTCACCCTGTGACCCATGAAAATCCGCACCATGCTGCCTTAATTACTGACGGTATGTATTACACCGGCGCACTTAAATCACGCCAGTCATTACACATGACATCGGATTTGGATCCCACTGAAGTAAAAGACCATATAAATAACAACCCACTTAAACACCTAAATAAAGATGGCACCGACTCAGGTGATCCTGTGGACACCATCAAGGGCGATGTTCATATCAACCGCACCTATGGTGAGCGCTATCAATGGCGTGAAGGGGTGGATTTTAATTATGGTTTGAATGCGACTTATAATGTCGGACAGCAATATACAGAAAACCATGCAGATGACTCACAAGATATTACGCAGTCCTACGATATTCCAGGACTGGATGCAGCGGAATCATCCGCCGCAGGCAATGTTGATGATGCCGTGCAATCTGGCTTAGCAGAAGAACGAAAAGCTGGATTAGTTACTAAGAACTTTGGTAATCAATATAAATATGATCAGGGTATTACCAGAACATGGGCAGCAGGGCCGGGGTCATGCCGAGAGCATGTTACCTTGAACTTTGGTGGTCGTTATATTGAGAATCAACTAAACAAAGAAAGTGGCGATCAAGATACTTCTGGCTTAAACGGCACGGTAAGTGATTCAACATTAGCAATTAAAACAGTTGGTGATGAAGCCCGCTATAACGAAGGTGTGATTGATATTCATCATGAAGGGGATATGAAGCACATTCAGACAGGAGCACATACATCTGAGATAACCGGTGATGTGACTGAAACGGTTACAGGCAATGTAACTAAAGACATAACGGGAGATGTCACTGAAAATATTACTGGTGCTGCAGAAGCAATCACTAAAACTATTTCAGGTAATCAAGATTATACTGCAACAGTTGGTGGCAACGTTACAGAAACAATCGTTGCAACAGGGTCCTACACCCAAACAATAACTGTTCCGGACTGTACAACTACAGTTTCAGGAAATGAAAGCATATTTAAAACTGCAAATGACACAGCTTTTATTGCAGGGCAAAAGACAGAGACTTTTGGAGGCATGCTAACCTCATCCGTGTTTGGTCTAAAAAATGAAACCATTATGGGTGGCGAAATTAAACTCGGAAAAGCAGCCGATATCACAGAAAGAAATACCCATATAAAGAAATTGAACAATCAAATCCTTAAAGGCCAAAATATGATTGATAAAGCTACAGTAAAAGTAATAAACGCTGCAACAACTCTTATAGGTTAATACATGCTAATTTCAAAAATATTATTACTAATATCAACATATTTAATTTATAAATTTGGCAGCTATTTCATTTCGTTTGTAAACAATGGTTTTCCAAGCTGGGATGATAAATTACAAATCGGTAATGCTACATATAGTTTATTTTTTGCTCCATACGGTGCACTAATAGGGATAGCTATAATAATTCCAATTTTCTTAATTAGTGTAAAAAATATTTACAACCACTCTATAAGTAGCGAATCTGGCTTTGCCAAAATAACAAAAATTGAACCTTCTACATCTAGCAATGAGAAAGGGTCGCCTATAAATATAACTGCAATACTAAATGGAGTAGAGGTAACTTACGATTTCGTAATCGATAATTACCAAGAAATATACTTCGTAGGAGATATGATACCAATTAGGTATAAATCTGGAATGGAAAAAAGCTCTGTACTTGATGAGAAAGTAATTGACATGAAGTATAGAGAATATAAAAAATCCACCAGATAATTTAGAATAAATCACGTCTGCATTTGTGAAGATACTGAATATTTAATATAACAGTATTAATTACTTTTTTCCAAACGAGTCAGTTAGCCTGAATTAAACGTCAGAATAAGAATTTTTTGTATGCTTAAAGAATTAGCCGTAATATTTGTCATTACGGGCATTACCGCAATTGTGATTGCAGTAACTTTCCCCCCTTTAATTCTGGAGCCAATATCTTGGATGCTAAATTCCGATATTGAGGTTAATAAATACGGAAGTGCAGGCCTAGGCAATAGGACTGCTCAGTATTTTGACTTTTATATACAGCTAGATAATGAGTTATATATAAAGCTGTCTATTTTCACAATAGCCATTCTATCAGCTGTCATATTTACACCCGTTTTAATATTTTCTATTACACTTTTATCATTGCATTTAAAAGCCAAAAATAAAGTTAAGGAATTAAGGCAATCATACCTAGCATCATTATTTGAAGCCTTTTTTGAAGGAAAACTAAAACCTGCTTTTTGGTTAATATTTTGTCCACTGGTTTCCCTTATATATTTCACAAAGACCGAATACCACCAAGATGTCATCAACCTATCCACCTACAGCTACTCTATTTTTGATACTAAGAAAATATACAAACCTGCCACTCTAACCACCTATAAGCACCAGCCTATTTTATGGGAAGTCGTATTAAAAGAAGATCACCCCATACAATATAACAGGACTGATGGTGGTTTTAGTAAGGTCACTAACTATACTGCCTCCATACAAGCCACTGATAACAGAGACAAACAAGTTTTTGATTACAGCATTAGAGTTAATTCACATACAGCCGTAGATTTTATCCATAGATATGTTGTAGCAATCAACAAGAATATAATATCTATTATTGATACAAACTTATTACAGTTAACTGAAATCAGCATTTCCGATGAAGCTAAAACAATCATGCCTGAATTCAATGTTGTTTCAGAGTTTCAATACAATCCAAAAAACAAAAAGATTTATCTAATTGATAATCATGCAAATAAAACAAAACTATCACTCAGTAAATTAATTAAATTACCCAGTACAGATATATACCCTATCAGAATATCATCAATTCAAGGAAAGGATCATAGGGCTAAACAGCTAAGTATGCGAAAGAGTGATGAAACCTATGAATCTAAACAATACTTCCAGCCTAAAGTAATCGGTCAATCTGAAAGTTTTGTACTTTTGAAAAGAAAAGATAAGTTAAATAATAACTCCAAGAACATTATCACCTTACTTGATGAGAACCTAAATGAATCCTGGAATTACTTATTGGCATCATATAACCCATATATGAGCCCTTTTAAAAATAGAGACTGTAAAGATTTACATTATTCAAATACTAAAACGCATATTGCCATTTCCTATCAATTTCTAGGCATGACCTGCGCCACAGAGTTTATTGATATTAAGAATGGAAAGCTCTCGGCAAAATATACAACAGGAAGCCTTGAATACCTTTAAATCTTTACCTTAAGAATTTATATATTCTCATATTGGAAATTTTAACCATGAAATTATCCCATTTATCATTACCCGTATCATGAGCAGACAAGGGTATTGTCATGATAATTCCTATGCAGAAAGTTTCTTTGGGTTATTAAAGCGAGAGCGTATACATCGAAGAATTTATCGTACTCGTGAAGAAGGAAAGGCTGATATATTAAATTATATTGAGCTGTTCTATAATTCAACTCGGCGCCATGGCAATACTAATTATCTATCGCCATTGATTTTGAAGAAAACTATTTTATGAAGACGCTGGGTATCTAGAAAACTAGGGGCGATTAACTATGAAGGCTTTAAATTTAATCCCTATTGGAATAATACTAATTATTATATTTACATTAGGAAAGTCAGTTTTACAGGGTGGACATATACACCAAAGTAATATTGCTTTACAGGAATTGCATTCTAAGAACTATTTAAGCCTCCATAGAATGAAAGATGAATTAGTCGAACTTAAAAAAATTGAATATCCTACCAAGCATAATATCTGGCATATAGAACATCTTGAAAAACAAATTGCCCATATAAGCCGCTATGTAAACCCTAATCTGAATAAGCCTAATTCATTTCTATTAAGAAACTTGCAACACTTTTGCCCTGTGATTGTATTAATAGTCATTTTCTTGATCTATATCTGGCATCAGTTCAGGAATAAAGAGGTATCTGCATCTCAGCCAGGTTTAAATAACAAACCAAATCGTGTACATCCAGGTAACGACCCTGTGGCCGAAATAACACACTGGCAATCGATGGCAAGCGGCGCATCCAATTTTAAAATGCAAGAGTTTAAAACAACAGATACAGGTATTAAGGTCAGAGCTAGTTTTGAGGTAAGGCTTTTCTGCTGGGCTTTCATTTTAGTTGGATTAATTCCGGCTCTTATGGAGTACACCTTATCATGGCAAGATTTAGATTCCATTATTAGCCCATTAGTAAGCTTTTACGGAGTATTCATACTCATAGGGTTCATCTTAAGGTGGATTTTTATAAAAAATGAAATTGAGTTCAACCAATCAGCTAGGATAATTATTACGTCAGATAAACAATACTCATTTTCAAACGTTTACGCACTCCAAGTAATCTCTAGTATTGCGGGAGGCCATGGAAATGGAATTTTTGGAAATAATGAACTGAATCTAATTCTGAAGAATGGTGATCGTATAAACATACTCAATCACGGAGGAGAGGCGGCATTTAACAAGCAAGAAGAATAGTTAGGTAAACTGCTGAATGTACCAATTTGGCAAGCCTAAGTTATTTGTAGCACCATCGATACATAGGAACCTTGTCGAGCTGATAATTCTGATCTTTAAAGTTAGAGCATTGGTAGATCCCTATTATTTTTTGCTAGGGCTTACACCACTGAGTTTTTAACTTTTAACTCAGTAGCTTCAATTACGAATTATAAGAAAGCTACCTAGGCGTAGCTTTACATGATTTAGCCAATTAACTAACGACAGCAATAAATCCCTCTTCTTCCGTCAGTTCCACATTAATACATGAAATCTCATGCCCCTTGGCAAGGGCCTGCAAACACGCATTTGAAATCACAGGCAACAGTGATTTATTAATCACATTCTCGGCGTTACGGGCTCCGGTATCAGGATCTGTACACTTTTCTAAAAGATAGGTCATCACTTCATCACCATAAGATAATTTAGCCTTATAATGATCCATTAAGCGCTTTTCTATTTTGCTAAGATTGATTCCAATGATTTTTCTTAATACATTTTGATTAAGCGGGAAGTATGGAACAATGGTAGAGCGTCCTAAAAAGGCGGGTCTAAAGTCTTCTAATAGCTCAGGACGAATGGCTTCTAATAGTTCATTTTCATCCACATCTGTTTTACCAAAGTATTGTGACATGGCGTGAGTGGCTGCATTTGTGGTCATGATGATAAGGGTATTTTTAAAATCAATATCTTGACCTTCACCGTCCTTTATCGTGCCCTTATCAAATAAATTGTAAAACACATCCTGTATGCCTGGGTGCGCTTTTTCCATTTCGTCCAGTAAAACCACACTGTAAGGGTTCTTTCGAACCGCTTCGGTTAATACGCCACCTTCACCATAGCCAACGTAGCCTGCTGATGCGCCTAGTAGCATGGATACTTTATGTTCTTCTTTGAATTCAGACATGTTAATCGTAATCAGGTTCTGCTCACCACCATACAGATAATCCGCCAATGCCAAAGCTGTTTCAGTTTTACCCGTACCCGATGTGCCCACCATCATGAATACACCAACGGGTTTTCTTGGGTCGGTCAAACCAGAACGAGATATGCGAATGGCTTGTGCAATTTTTTCCATGGCATGATCTTGACCTACCACTCTTTGTTGCAAGCGCTGTTCTAAATTTAACAAACCATCGATTTCATCAGACACCATGTTGCCCACAGGTATGCCCGTCCAGTTCTCAACAATTTCAGCTACGGATTGCTCCGTAACATCTAAATGCATCATGGGAGACTCACCTTGAATCATGGCCAAATTCTCCAAATCCGCTTGGTAGTCTTTCAAAGGCTGGCCTGCTTCGAGCTTTTGTTTAATGGTCTCAATTATGGACTGTTCAGCTTCCCACTGATCCGTTAGGGTGCTCAACTGAACTTGCTGAGTTTCTTTTAAATCTAAGTTT
>CAJXIT010000048.1 GCA_913054055.1 uncultured Thalassolituus sp. | reverse complement strand
AAATGGCACCTGCATGTCGAACTTGCTTGGCCATCTCTTCAGGGTTTTCTACCGACAACTCTAAATGCTCAGGCGCGATGCGGTTGGTAATCTCTAATGCTTGAGCTTCATTATCTACTTTAATAAGCGCTCCGCGCCCTGATAAAGACGCACGAATGATTTCTTGTCGCTCCATGGTTGGCAGCAATTTATTAATACTGGCTTCCACTTCTTGCAAAAAGTTTTCATCCCAAGAAATTAATATGGACTGTGCATCTTCATCGTGTTCAGCTTGACTGAATAAATCCATGGCAATCCAATCTGGATTGGTTTTACCATCGCACACGACTAAAATTTCAGATGGGCCGGCAATCATGTCGATGCCCACTTCGCCAAATACAAAGCGCTTGGCCGTGGCCACATAAATATTACCTGGGCCAACAATCTTATCAACTTTAGGCACCGTTTGTGTGCCGTAGGCTAATGCTGCAACCGCTTGCGCACCACCAACCGTAAAGCAACGGGTCACACCAGCTGCTGCCGCTGCCGCTAAAACCAATTGATTCACTTCACCACCAGGGGTTGGCGCAACCATGATGATTTCTTTTACTCCAGCCACATGGGCAGGAATGGCATTCATTAATACACTTGATGGGTATGCGGCTTTACCACCCGGTACATAAATGCCCACACGATCCATGGCCGTCACTTGTTGGCCTAATACGGTGCCGTCTTCTTCTTGATACTGCCACGACTCAGCACGTTGACGTTCGTGATAGCGACGCACACGCTCTGCTGCTGCCAATAATGATTTGCGCTGATCTTCAGGCAGGTTTTCTAACGCTTTAACCAGTTCGTCTTGGGATACTTCCAAAGCACCCATGCTTTCAACTTGTAAATGGTCAAAGCGGTTGGTGTATTCAATTAATGCATCATCACCGCGTGCTTTAACTTGATGCAAAATATCCAACACGGTTTGCTGAACTTGTGTATCGGAAACGGATTCCCAAGCAAGCAGCTTGTCTAGGCTTTCAGAAAAATTTTCTTGCTGAGTATTGAAACTGCGTATTTTAAACGTCATGTATGCCTCTGACATTTTGAAAGCCCACATAAGATTATGTGGGCATTTTTAAAACGATTAAAAATCGATTAGCGACGGCGATCTACCGCCTGTGCAAGTTTGTCTAGAATGGGTTGAATTTGACGATGCTTCATTTTCATTGCAGCCTTGCCCACTACTAAACGAGAGCTGATTGGCGCAATTAAATCACGTTCTTCTAAGCCATTCGCTTTTAATGTATTGCCAGTATCCACAATATCCACAATTAAATCCGCCAGCCCCATGATGGGTGCCAATTCCATTCCGCCGTAAAGCTTAATGATATCCGCTTGCTTACCTTGCTCGGCAAAATAGCGCTTGGTCAACCCAACGAATTTGGATGCCACTTTAATGCGACCTTCAGGCTCAACCGCACCTTTTAATGCCGCAGTCATTAAACGACATGTGGCAATGTTTAAATCCAAAGGCTCATACAAACCATTGCAATTGGCTTCCATTAAGACGTCTTTACCAGCAACGCCCATATCAGCCGCACCGTATTCAACATAAGTAGGAACATCCGTTGCGCGAATCACCACCAATTTAATATGGTCATGATTAGTATCAAAAATTAGCTTCCGACTTTTTTTAATGTCTTCCGCTGGCACGATGCCGGCTTCTTCAAAAAGCGGCAAAGTGTCATCTAAAATACGGCCTTTTGATAACGCAATGGTTAATGGCTGTTGGCTCATTTTTTTTCCTTTAGCACCGTTCAAATTTGTGAGCGGTTTAATTCGGTTTACTAGTTTGGTACGCGACGAATTTTCGCACCAATCTGCTGTAATTTTTCTTCAATGCATTCGTAACCACGGTCAATGTGGTAAATGCGATCTACCACGGTTTCCCCTTCGGCCATCATTGCTGCAATCACCAAACTGGCTGACGCGCGTAAATCTGTGGCCATAACTGGTGCACCTTTCAAGCTATCACCACCCTGGGTGATACAGGTATTGCCTTCGAGCGTGATGTTAGCCCCCATACGGGCAAGTTCTTGTACGTGCATAAAACGGTTTTCGAAAATAGTTTCGGTAACCGTGGCGGTGCCTTCGGCCACTAGGTTCATCACTAAGAATTGCGCTTGCATATCGGTAGGGAACGCAGGGTACGGCGCGGTTTTTAAACTCACGGCTTTTGGCTTGCGCCCTTCCATATCCAGACTGATCCAGTCTTCTCCGATTTCAATTTTTGCACCGGCTTCTTCTAGTTTGTGTAAAACTACTTCTAAAATATCCGCACGGGTATCTTTTAGTTTTACTTTACCGCCTGTTGCAGCTGCTGCCACAAGGAAGGTACCGGTTTCAATGCGATCAGGCATGACGTCGTAATGACAACCGTGCAGGCTTTCTACCCCTTCAACACGAATCACATCGGTACCGTGACCTGTAATTTTGGCACCCATGGCAATTAGACATTCCGCTAAATCCACCACTTCAGGCTCGCGTGCGGCGTTTTCTAACAAGGTCACCCCGTCAGCTAATACTGCGGCCATTAATAAGTTTTCTGTACCGGTTACGGTTACCGTATCCATGAAGATGTTAGCGCCTTTTAAACGGCCATCCACGGTGGCTTTTACATAGCCTTCTTCAACCACAATGTTTGCACCCATGGCTTCTAGACCGGATAAGTGAATATCAACAGGACGAGAACCGATGGCACAACCACCCGGTAGGGAAACTTGGGCTTCACCAAAGCGGGCCACCAACGGGCCTAATACCAAGATAGAAGCACGCATGGTTTTTACTAATTCGTAAGGAGCAACCAAGGTTTTGATGTTGTTAGCATTCACCTCAATTGAATACTCTTCACCCATCACCACATCCACACCCATAGTACCTAGCAGGTTAATCATGGTGGTAATGTCGTGAAGGTGGGGCAGGTTACCAATGGTAATTGGGGTATCGGCCAATAATGTAGCCGCCACAATAGGCAAGGCGCTGTTTTTAGCACCAGAAATGCGAAGCTCCCCAGAAACTGGGCCTCCGCCTTGAATAATTAGTTTGTCCAATGAAGGCATAACGCTACTACTTCTTTATTAGGGTTATTGTTGAGCCCACTGGGCTGGAGTGTAGGTCTTAATGGTGACGGCATGCACACTGCCGTCTGCGATTTTTTCATTAAGAGCAGCATAAACAAATTGCTGACGCTTAACCGCATTTAATCCTTCAAACACGTCACCAATCACGGTGATCTCATACTTATAGCCATCACCCTCTACCGATACTTGGCATTGGTCCAGTTTTTCAGACAATAACGCTTGAACGTCTTCTGGGCTCATGATGGCTCCACTAGGAAAAATAAAAGGGGGCAGATTATACCGTAAATACACTGAATAATGAAATGTGTATCTCCAGTGCAAAAACCCGCCCTAAGTCACACTATACTTAGTCTACATGGGCATTTCTAACCTTACCCCCAAGGGGCTTTTGAAACTTGTTAGCTGATTAAAAGCCTGTAGAATGCGCCGCTCATTTGATTTTTTAGGGTATATCTATGCTACTGGCCAGTTTTGCCATTCTTGCGGGCTTAATCCTCCTTGTTTGGAGTGCCGATAAATTTGTTCTAGGCGCCGCAGCCACTGCCAAGCAATTAGGTATGTCTCCTTTATTAATCGGCATGACCATTGTTTCATTAGGCACCTCAGCCCCAGAAATTTTTGTCAGTGCCACAGCCTCCCTTCAGGGCTCTGGTGTATTGGCAATCGGTAACGCCATCGGCTCAAACATCGCAAACATCGGCTTGGTACTTGGTATAACCGCCCTTATCGCGCCCTTACCTATTCAAAGCAAAATGCTGAAAAAAGAGATCCCTATACTGCTACTGGTTACCGTGATCGCTGGTTTCGCCCTACAAAACTTCAATATTGACCTAATCGATTCCATTATTATGTTCATCTGCCTTGGTGTAACGCTTTTCTGGTTATTCAACGAAAGCAATGATCAAGGCATTGCCGGCATGGATGAAGAGGAGGCCCAAGAGCTAAATTCTCTAAGCCGTGGCCAAGCTTTTTTCTGGCTGATTGCAAGTTTAATTACCCTTTTGGTCAGCTCTCAAATTCTAGTATGGGGCGCAGTGGAAGTTGCACGCTACTTTGGCATTAGCGAACTTATTATTGGTTTAAGTATCATAGCCATAGGCACCAGCCTACCTGAACTGGCCGCCAGCGTAGCCAGCGCTTTAAAAGGTCATCATGATATTGCCATTGGCAATGTGGTGGGCTCAAATATATTCAATCTATTAGCTGTTATGCCTATTCCAGGCTTAGTCGCAACGACAGAAGTGGGCCAAGAAGTATTATTTAGAGACTACGGCACCATGCTATTGATGACGGTTTTCTTGATTGGCTTTATTTATATTTTCCGCGCAAAAGGTCGTGTTGGCCGTAGCGCGGGTAGCATCCTGCTACTAGGGTATTTCTCATATCTTGGTTTATTAATGTATCAAGCTTAGGCGCCACCCAGTGCAAGGTGACAAACTCAGCGGAATGTCCGAAACTTACAATAATTAAAGATTAGATATTGAGTACTATGAGCCAAACAGATTACATCTCGTCAATTCAGCGCACCATCACCCTTGAACGAGATGCGGTTAATGATTTGCTTTCACGCCTAGATCGCGATGCGCTTAACAAGGCATGCGATCTTCTCATTAACTGCAAAGGCCGTATTGTCATTACAGGCATGGGCAAATCTGGACACATTGGCAATAAAATCGCGGCCACCATGGCCAGTACGGGCAGCCCAAGTTTTTTTGTTCACCCAGGCGAAGCGGCACACGGTGACATGGGCATGATCACCGCTAATGACGTTGTGATCGCCTTATCAAACTCAGGTGAATCAGGTGAAGTCACCACCCTACTGCCACTATTGAAACGCTTACACATTCCATTGATTGCCATGACAGGCAAAGATGATTCTACTTTGGCCACAGCAGCCGACAGCCATTTAAACGTAGGGGTAGACAAAGAAGCCTGCCCGTTAGACCTGGCACCTAGCTCAAGCACCACTGTTGCCTTGGTTATGGGCGATGCATTGGCCATCAGCTTATTAGAAGCCCGCGGCTTTACTGCTGAACAGTTTGCTTTTAGTCACCCAGGGGGCTCTTTAGGTCGCCGCTTATTATTGAAAGTAAAAACCATCATGCATTGCGCTAGTCAAATTCCAAAAGTGGGTGCAAGTACCTCTATTAAAGATGCCCTTATGGAAATGACTCAAAAAGGGTTGGGCATGACCACTGTACTGGATGAAAATAATGGTTTACTGGGTATTTTCACCGATGGTGACTTGCGCCGAGCCTTGGATAAAGACATTGATTTCCACAGTACGCCAGTTGCAGATGTCATGACGACCGCTTGCAGCACCATCGACCCTGAAAAATTGGCAGCAGAAGCACTTCAAATCATGGAAGAAAAAAAGATCAATGCATTGGTCGCCACGAATGACAGTCGCGTAGTAGGTGTCATCAACATGCACGACTTACTTAGAGCAGGTGTTATTTAATGCGTAGGCGATATATCGTCACCATCATTACGGCATTAGTGGTTGCCGCCTACCTCACCTTAGATGAGGAACAGGACAATAAAAACATTGCGCTTGAAGCCATTCAATCTGAGCCAGATTATTTGATTAAAGGTTTATCTTTAGAAAATTATGCGGGTAACGGTGAACTTAGCCAAGAAATTATTTCCGCCAGCGCCTCTCATTTCCCACACAATAACTCTGTGGTATTTGAAAAACCTAGAATTATCTTACGCCAAGGCAGTCTTCCACAATGGGGAATTACGTCTAACAGCGGCAAACTTATAGAAGATAAAACCCTAACATTAAGCGGCAACATTCAAGTGGTGCCCATGCAAAAAAGTGCTGGAGAGTTTTCGTTAAGCACTGAATCACTAAATATTGATTTAGAAAAACAAATAGCCGACACTGATTTAAAAGTGACCATTGAAAGCGACAATACTAAGCTTACCGCTATTGGTATGAACATGGATATGGTTAGCCAAATAACGCTGTTTAAATCACAAGTTAGAGGTCTCCATAACCCTAATGCCCAATAGATTCAAAACTGCCTTCGTACACACTGGTCTATTATTAGCCTTAATTCTGTCTGGGATTGCCCACGCACTGCCCTCTGATAGCGAACAAGAAATTTCCATTGCAAGTGATCAAGCTTCGTTAAGCAAGCAACAAGGGGAGCTTATTTACACCGGCAATGTTGAATTGATTCAAGGTTCACTGGTCATCCAAGCTGATAAAGTGACGCTGATTAAAAATAATCAAGGCATGCAAAAGCTCATTGCTAAGGGCAACCCTGCCCGCTATCAACAGGTTTTATCTGAGAATGAAGATAAAACTCATGCCTATGGCGACACCATAATTTACAATGTGATTAACGACGAATTAACCTTATTAAAAAATGCAGGCCTAGAAAAACAAGGTAATGTATTTGCAGGTGAAAAGATCGTTTATCTAATAAAAGAACAACGGGTAAAAGCCGACAGTACCCAGCAAGATCGTGTACGCATGGTTATCCAACCAAAAGCGGATAAGGAACCTTAAGCGGTGGCAATATTACAAGCCAAAAATTTAGCCAAAAGCTATGGCCCAAGACAAATAGTAAAAGATGTTTCCATGACCATAGAAAGTGGTCAAATTGTGGGGCTTTTAGGGCCAAATGGCGCAGGTAAAACCACTTGCTTCTATATGATTGTCAATCTTGTGAACGCCGACCAAGGCCAAGTCATTATCGATGATCAGGACATCACAGACTTACCCATGCACGGCCGCGCACAAAAAGGCATTGGCTACTTGCCGCAAGAAGCCTCTATTTTTCGTAAGCTGACCGTTGCGAATAATATCTTGGCAATCCTAGAAACTCGATCAGATTTAACGCAAGCCCAGCGCAAAGAAAAACTTGAAAGCCTGCTAGATGAATTCCATATTCAACACATTCGAGACAGTAAAGGCATGGCACTTTCCGGTGGTGAACGCCGCCGAGTGGAAATTGCCCGCGCCCTTGCAGCTGACCCAGCCTTTATTTTACTGGATGAACCTTTTGCAGGGGTTGACCCTATCTCCGTTGGAGACATAAAAAGCATTGTAAAGCAGCTTAAAGAAAGAGGCCTTGGTGTCTTGATAACAGATCACAATGTACGAGAAACACTTGATATATGTGAGAAAGCTTATATTGTAGGTAATGGACACATCATCGCCGAAGGCAACGCTGAAACAGTGCTATCGAATCAGCTAGTAAAAGATATTTATTTAGGTGATGACTTTAAGTTGTAATCTTGTATATTCTAACTAACAAGAAACATCTACCCAGCAAATACATTGCTACGGAATTAAGCAGTAACCTATGAAAGCTTCGCTTCAATTAAAAATGGGTCAGCAGCTGACCATGACCCCCCAGCTGCAACAGGCCATAAGACTATTACAGCTTTCCACGCTTGACCTACAACAAGAAATTCAAAACGCCCTAGATTCCAACCCTCTGTTAGACGTGGATGAAGAATTTGAAGGGGATGCCCCTGCGGATCAATCCACTCAATCTGAAGCCGCTGAATCCAGCACAGCTGAAGAAGTATCCAGCGCTCAAGAAGCTGTCACCGACGACCCTGTGGCGGATAATGATTGGTCAGAAAACATACCTGACGACCTTCCTACAGACAGTGACTGGGACGATACTTGGCAAGCGTCTGCGAGTACGGGCTCTACCGACTCCATGAGCAATAGCAGCAGTGGCCCCAGCGAAGATTTTGATTTCGATAGTCGCAACGGCACCACCGACGATTTACAAGACCACCTACTGTGGCAGCTAAACCTAACCCCTATGTCAGATAATGACCGCCTAATTGCCATTAACGTTATTGAGGGCATAGACGATGATGGTTACCTTAAGGTTGAACTAGACGACATACTTAACAGCCTTGACCCAGAACTTGAGCTTGAACTGGACGAAGTAGAAGCGGTGTTACACCGTATTCAATATTTTGAGCCCAGCGGCGTGGGTGCTCGCGACCTACAAGAGTGCCTATCCATTCAATTACGCCAGCTACCACAAGACACCCCTTGGTTACCTCTGGCACAAAAGCTCATTGATAATCACATCGACCTATTGGGCTCTAAAGATTACGCCAGCCTAATGCGCAAGCTAAAGGTCAAAGAAGAAGAGCTGAAAACCGTGATTCGCGGCATTCAAGAACTGAATCCGCGCCCAGGATCACAAATCGACCCTCAAGCCAGTGAATATGTGATTCCTGACGTGATTGTGCGCCAAGTGAAAGAAGATTGGCGAGTGGAGTTAAACCCAGAGATTGCGCCGAAACTGCGCATTAACGAGCAATATGCGTCCATGGTGAAGCGTGCTGACTCCAGTGCCGATAACAATTTCATCAAAGACCACTTGCAAGAAGCACGTTGGTTCTTAAAAAGCATTCAAAGCCGTAATGAAACCCTATTAAAAGTGGCCACCAAAATCGTGGAGTTCCAATTGGACTTCTTTGAGCAGGGTGACGAAGCCATGAAACCTTTGGTACTGCACGATATTGCAGAAGCCGTCGGCATGCATGAGTCCACCATTTCACGGGTCACCACGCAAAAATATATGCATACACCTAGAGGCATATTTGAGTTGAAATACTTCTTCTCAAGCCATGTGAGCACCACCAGTGGTGGAGAGTGCTCATCAACGGCCATTAGAGCCATGATCAAGAAGCTTATCGCAGTGGAAAGTGCTAAAAAACCACTCAGTGACAGCAAAATTGCCACTATGTTAGAAGAAGAAGGCATTAAGGTTGCAAGGCGTACGGTAGCGAAATACCGAGAAGCCATGCAAATACCGCCTTCTAATGAGCGCAAAAGGCTAGTTTAAAGATTGATTTAAGTTAGCCCCGGTTTTCGCGGGTAGCCTATACTAAAGGTTATCAGCTAATTAACGCACCCTATTCTGGGGTGCCAACGGTAGGAGCCATCTATGCAAATCAATATCAGCGGCCACCATGTTGAAGTCACTCAAGCCCTGAAAGACTATGTTCATACAAAGGTCGAAAAGCTAGAAAGACACTTCGACAACATAACCAATGTTCAAGTAACATTAACCGTTGAAAAACAAACGCAAAAAGCTGAAGCCACTATTCATGCAGCTGGCGCCGATCTGCACGCAAACGCAGACGACGATAACATGTATGCTGCCATTGATGGCATGACAGACAAGCTTGACCGTCAGTTGCTTAAGCACAAAGAAAAGACCATGAATCACCGAAACGGAAGCACTCACTAACCCTCATGAGCTCAAGCATTTCTCAAATATTAACACCGGAGCGCACCCTACTGGGTGCGCAATGTACCAGCAAAAAACGCGTCATTGAGTACATAAGCGGTTTTCTTGCAGACAAAATCGATGATTCTCAATCAGATGAAATTTATGAAAAGCTCATCGCCCGAGAAAAACTGGGCAGCACAGGCATTGGTGAAGGCATTGCCATTCCCCACAGCCGGCTTCAAGAATGTGACGACACCTTGGGAGCGCTTTTTGTATTAGACCAAGCGGTGGATTTTGATGCCATTGACCGAAAGCCAGTGGATATTGTGTTTGTCTTACTAGTGCCAGAAGAAGCCACTGAACAGCACTTGCAAACATTAAGCATGCTTGCACAAAAATTTAATGATGGAGACTTCCGTAATACGTTACGCCAGGCTACCTCCAGCGAAGACTTATATCAAAAAGTGATTCAATAATTATCGCCACTGCCTTAGACTGAATTGAAATTAATCCGTTAGATCACACATCAGCATAACAAAGGAATATTATGAAACTGGTCATTATCAGTGGTCGCAGCGGATCAGGCAAAAGTACGGCGTTAAACGTTTTAGAAGACCTTGGTTATTATTGTATTGATAATTTACCAGTAGGCCTTCTCCCCACCTTAATTGAACAACAGCTTAATAACGAACTTGAATCGGGTATGGCTGTGAGTATCGATGCGCGAAACATCCCAACTGATTTAGCCAATTTCTCCGATATTGTTAACAATTTAGATACCTCACAATTTCAACTTGAGATCATCTATTTAGATGCGGACCCTGATACCTTACTCACAAGATTTAGCGCGACACGACGCAAACATCCACTCACAGGCCCTGACGTGCCCTTAATGGAGGCCATCAACCAGGAGGGGGATGTACTTTTACACATTGCCGACATGGCGGACTTAACTGTCGACACGACTCACCTATCCATGCACCAGCTTCGAAGCATGATCAAAAATCGTGTGGTGCAAAAGCGTGGAAATGAAATGTCACTGCTTTTCGAATCCTTTGGCTTCAAACACGGTATTCCAAAAAACAGCGACCTGGTATTTGATGTGCGCTGTTTACCAAACCCATACTGGGATCCGCAGCTCAGACAATACACTGGGCAAGACATGCCGGTGGTCAATTTCCTAGAAAGTGAAAGCAGTGTGCAAGATATGTTCACCCATATTGATGACTTCTTAAAGCGCTGGTTACCAGAGTTTCAAGATAATAATCGTACTTACATGACCGTCAGCATTGGTTGTACTGGTGGGCAGCACCGCAGTGTGTACATGAGCGAGCGCTTATTTGAGCACTATGAGAATCAATATAACAATGTACAGCTGCGCCACCGAGAGCTATCCCAATAACCCGTTTACACATTGACTGATTAATATTCAGACCAGCTCTGCCATCCCTGATCTTCTCTCAAGCTAAACACTAGACACCAACAAGGTGTCCGGCTAAGGTAGCCAATATAGTCACTTCTGTTCGTACACCATGATTGAAAACAACATTACCATCATTAACAAACTTGGGCTTCACGCCCGAGCTGCTGCCAAACTGGTCTCTACCGCATCGGCTTTCTCTAGCAAAATAAAAATCAGTTTCAACGGTAAAGAAGTGGACGGTAAAAGCATTATGTCTGTGATGATGCTCGCCGCGAGTAAAGGCTGTGATATCAGTATTATGGCCGATGGAGAAGATGAAACCTCAGCCATGAATGCCATCATTCATTTAATCAACAACCGCTTTGACGAAGAAGAATAGCCTGCTTTTCACAAAAAAGTCCTGAAAAATCATAAGCTCACAGCTCACTAGGCTACACTTAAGCCATAGCCTGATTGTGCCGTAACAGGTACAATTGCGCGCTAAGACAAGGGGTTGCTTATGCCTAGAGGCGAAAAACAGCTAAACAAAATTCAGCACCTAGGTGCCGCGTTAGAAAGTGGCGCCCTTGCCCAAGTCCGTCGAATCATCAACAGCGATCTGCAACCTGCCGACGTTGCCCATATATTAGAATCGTCTCCACCTAAAGAACGTAAATTACTGTGGGGGCTAATAGAAGATGAAAACGAAGGTGAAGTTCTTCAACATCTAAGCGATGAACTTCAAACTTGGCTATTGAATCAAATGAGTGTTCAGGAAGTGGCTAATGCCATGACTGACCTAGACGCTGATGACGTAGCCGACCTTTTACAAAACCTTCCTAATACCGTGACTCGTGAAGTTCTGACCACCATGGACAGTCAAGACCGAGCCCGAGTAGAGGCCGTGCTATCTTACCCAGAAGACAGTGCCGGCGGACTCATGAACACCGATACCGTAACGGTGCGGCCGGATATTACCCTTGAAGTAGTGCTGCGTTACTTACGTCGCCATAGAAGCCTTCCCGACATGACGGATAACTTATTATTGGTTAACCGTCGTGATGAATTTATCGGCCTACTGCCAATCAATAAAATTTTGGTCACCGATGGAGATGCCACGGTTCGTGAAGTCATGAACACAGATGTCATCACCATACCGGCCGACATGGAAGATTCTGATGTGGCGCAATTATTTGAACGTCATGACTTGGTTTCAGCCCCGGTAGTCGACGCGCTGAATGGGAAATTACTTGGTCGTATCACCATCGATGATGTGGTTGATGTTATTCGTGAAGACGCGGATCACTCGTTAATGAGCATGGCCGGTCTTGATGAAGATGAAGACACCTTTGCCCCCGCTTTTAAAACCAGTCGCCGTCGTGCGGTTTGGCTAGGCATTAATTTATTAACCGCATTTTTAGCCAGCGCTGTCATTGGCTTATTCCAAGGCACCATAGATCAAGTGGTGGCGTTAGCGGTGCTGATGCCCATTGTTGCTAGTATGGGCGGCGTGGCAGGCAGCCAAACTCTAACGCTGGTGATTCGTGGCCATGCCATAGGTCACATTGATTCAAAAAATGTTGGCTGGTTATTAAACCGTGAATTTTTAGTGGGCTTAAGCAATGGTATTTTATGGGCACTGGTCATTGCCATTGTTACCTACCTTTGGTTTATGGATTTAAAAATCTCCATCATCATTGGTGCAGCCATTATTATTAACCTGGTTGTAGCTGCCTTTGCCGGTGCGTTACTGCCCGTATTATTAAAACGCATGAACATTGACCCCGCCCTTGCAGGCAGTGTGGTATTAACCACGGTGACTGACGTTGTAGGCTTCTTTGCCTTTTTAGGATTAGCCGCCGGGTTTTATTTGTAGGGTAAAGCATGACAGATATTGAAGAAGAATTTGAAGAGTACTCCGGCCCTAGTAAATCTCAAGTGAAGCGAGAAATGCATGCTTTACAAGAGTTGGGTAAAAAGATTTGTGAGCTACCTAAAAAGCAGCTAAGTAAAATCCCTCTATCTGACACCATGTTAGAAGCAGTAGAAGAGTGGCACCGCATTAAAAAGAATGAAGCCAAGCGCCGCCACCTTCAATATGTGGGCCGAGTTATGCGCTCTGAAGAATTAGATGAGATTAATGAAGCGCTGGATAAATTAAACCCAAGCAGTGAAGTCTATAACCGTATTTTGCATCAGCAAGAAAAATGGCGTGACCGTTTAATTAATGACGGTAACGATGCACTAAAAGCATTCGCAGATGAGTTTTCTGTAAACGACATGCAAAACCTGCGAGCGTTAATTCGTAACGCAGTGAAAGAACAGCAAGCGAAAGAAGCCAATCCAGAAGCCGAAAAAAATACAGGAAAGAATGCAGCCCGAAAATTGTTTTTATGCATAAAATCCCATTACAAAGATGAAAGCAGCAGCTAGGCTAGAATGCGGGTTTAAAACTAAGACAAGCGTTTATGCTGTTGCAGTGGCATGGCGGCTCTAAAGGCTGCCATGCTGATAAAATCCAATTTGGCCATGGCGACCCCTGGCCCATCCTCTTTCACTTCAGCAAGCACCTCCCCTTGAGGGGAAACAATCATTGAATGCCCCCATGTTTTTCTGCCATCTTCATGGGTGCCAGATTGATTAGCCGCCAGAACAAAGCTTTGAGTTTCGATGGCACGGGCACGCAACAAAATTTCCCAGTGCTGCTTGCCTGTTTGATAGGTAAAGGCAGATGGGACAGTGATCAAACCACAACCTGCCTTTTGATAAGCCTGAAACAACTCAGGAAACCTTAAATCATAACAAATACTTAAACCCAGTTTTTGATCGTCAATTTCAGCTATTACCTCAGAATCACCTGCAAGAAAAGTATTAGACTCTTTATAACTGCCCTTCTCGTCGTCCACGCTAACGTCAAATAGATGAATTTTATTGTATTGACTGACGATCTCACCTTCAGGAGAAAAAACAAAGCAGGCTGAAAATACTTTATCAGAGCAAGGGCTAATATAGGGTACTGAGCCAGCCACAATATAGAGGTTATATTCTTTCGCCCAAACACCGATGGTATGTTCAATTTTATCTTTACTGAAATACGTTTCAGCCAACATCACTTGATTCACCACCCCGATACAAGCAAACATTTCAGGCAGCACAACTAAACGTGCCCCACCTTGATGTGCCTGTTCGATCAATGCTTTAGCATTTTCGAAGTTTTCTACTGGGTTTCGGCCACTTGTCATTTGAATAACCGCTGCTTTCATCACTCTTCACCCACACCAAAAAAATCTTTCATTCGATGCCAAAAACTTTTATTTTGCTTGCCTTCAATATCGTTATCAAAACGTTTCATTAAATTTAAATTAGGTGCATCCCAGGTCCCGGTTAATTTATAAGTAGCACTGGTGAACTTTTCAATTTCTTCACCTACTAATCGCTCACCTACAAATAAAGATGCTGCAACAGGCGGAGCAAATCCAGCAATAATCGCCATTAACGGCAATGTACTGGTAACAGGAAACGTGGCTGATAATTCTTGATTCAATTCTTTCGTGTTTAAGTTAACCGTACCGGATGATGCGAATTTTGCAGAGGGCCCATCAATTTCCAATGTATCAATGACTTTTATAATGCCATTATTGATGTCGGTACGTCCTTTCACGCTATC
>CAJXIT010000047.1 GCA_913054055.1 uncultured Thalassolituus sp. | reverse complement strand
TACACTATCCCACATGAAGTATTAACATTAGAAAACTATGAAACCAGAAATTACTGCATTATTTTATTGGGTATTCATAACCCTGTCACAATGCTATCAACTGCTAACCCGTCTACGCTAAGTTTACTGGCGAAACAAGGTAATCAATGGCGAGATCAACTGATCACTGATACCGAATCAGGAACATTAAACCCAAATTTAGACATCCCCGAAAACATTCGAAAACTGGTTCAAGAGCGCTTTAGCGCCAATCCAGACTTGGCCGATCAATTACGCTTATCCATATACAAAGACCCTGAAAATATTTTACGCCCTAAACATTATTGGAAAGACTTAAACCTAATTACCTGCTGGACTGGTGGCAACTCCAATGTCTTCATACGAGATATGAAGTCTTGGTATGGCGAGGTAAAAATTCGTGACTTAGGCTACCTAGCTTCCGAGATCCGAGGCAGTATTCCATTAAGCAATGAAGATACATCTGGCGTATTAACTATTGGCGAAAACTTTTTTGAATTTGTTAGGGTTTCGGATATTGATCAAACCAACCCTACTTTTTTACTGGCAGATGAGCTTGAAGTAGGAGAACGATACTACATTTTCTTCACAACAAAGGCTGGACTGTATCGTTACAATATCAACGACATTATTGAAGTAACGGGCTTTGTCCATAACACCCCTAAAATCATATTTATTCAAAAAGGAAAGGGGGTGACCAATATCACAGGTGAAAAACTTTACGAGCAGCAATTACTGGCGGCGGTTAAACAAGCCGAGCAAAGCACTAAAATCGAGTTAAGTTTCTTTATATGCCAAGCAAATGCTAACGCTTCTCGATATGAATTCTATGCTGAATTTAATGATAAATCCCTTACCAACGATCAAATGAACATTTTTCTTAATGAAGTTGAACAGCAAATCATTAATAGCAATCTAGAGTACGCAACCAAGATTAAATCTTTACGACTGAAGCCAATGAGACTACACATATTGGGAGATAACTCATTGGAGCTCTATAAAAATTGGCGTGTAGCGGGAGGCATTCGCGAAGCGCAGTTTAAGACAACTCCTTTGGTCTCCGAGGATAGTTTTCTAGAACCATTATCTGTTCTCTCAACTCTGGCTAGGGATGAGGCGGCATGATTGTTTATATAAAAGCAATCTGCCTTTTTATTGCTTTAACTGGTACGGCGAGCATAACAAACGCGTCGTCACCCTTTTCTGAGGACTTAATAACAGGTGAAAACTTTTCTTTCCAACAAAAAGACTCTTTTTTCTCTGATTATTTGAATCAAGATGTAATTTATAAACTGGATTATACGCGCTGGCTACCTAAAGAAAGTAATGGCCAAGTCATCATTTACAATCATGGTCTACAAAGTCATCGCGCTTGGTTTAACCATACTGCCGAACGATTAAGCGAACTTGGCTATACCGTATACGCATTTGATCGTATTGGTTCTGGCACAAGCTCTGCTGCTTATGGTATTAAAGGATATCGCTTAGGTTTGGAAGGTTTTACAAGCCTATTAACCGATGTTGAGGTCTTGCCGCTCAGAGGCCACATTCATGACTACCGAATTTTCCTCGATTCAATTGATTTGATGATTAATATTGTTAAATCAGAACAAGCTGAAAAGCCAATACATCTATGGGCCAACTCCTATGGTGCCAAAATTATTACTCGATATTTAATGGACCATGAAAGAGCAGATAAAGTTACTTCAGCGGTATTTACCACACCCGGGTTATTTAGAAATAAAGAATCTATGCCACTAACTTTTTCAAAAATTGATTTAATTCTAGGTAAAAATACCGATACATTTCCTTCACCAGTGACGCCATTTAATCACGACAATGGTGCAAGCTGGTTCACAGATAAAGAACCCTGGCTAAGTAAAATTGCAAACGACCCCTTGTCCGTTCGAGTTATGACTCGTAAACTGGCACTTCAGACTCAATCTATGGATGGATTCATTGAAGATAACATCAGTGGCAATACCGCAATCTCAAGTGTGCCTAGATTTTACTTATTGGTTAAAGGAGACCCTATGATGGATAACCAAAAAGTGATCAAGCACATCAAAAAAATTAATGCGGCCTCAGAAATAAAATACTACCAAGGCGGCCCATCCCATAAACATTTTTTAACGTTTACCGATGATGCTAAACAAGCCATAAGCGACATTCATGGCTTTATCTCACAACATACTATTTCCAATCGCACAGCTAAACAGGTGTCTTTCCATGAAAATTAAACAGTGTCGAATTCGTTTATTACATATTCCTTTCATGGTTGCTTTTAAACACAGTAGCAAAACTCGATCTGACGTAGACACTATATTAGTTGAACTAGAATTAGAGTCCGGGGTGATTGGCTATGGTGAAGCCCTACCAAGAGATTATGTCACCGGTGAAACCATTGATAGTGTTAAAAATGGATTACTGAATAAAGTGTTTCCAACAGTCACTGGCATGGCGTTTCCAAAGTTAGAGGATGCAATCGCTTTACTGGAGAACTTTGAATCGATTATCCCAGATATTGAACCCCATGAACTGTGTGTGAAAACCGCTTTTGAACTGGCTTTACTTGATGCGGTTGGAAAAGAATTAAATATTCCAGTTGTGGATATGTTTGGTGGACCTAAACAAGAAACGATCCAATACAGCGGTATTGTCTCTGCGGAAAACCCAGCAGTTGTTGAACAATTTTTAAAACAATACAAAAAAATTGGCATGAATGCCATTAAGTTAAAAGTGGGCACACACCCAGATAGAGACCTTGAAAATGTAAAAATCGCTCGTGAAATCATGGGGCCAGATGCCAGCATTCGCGTCGATGCAAATGAAGCATGGACGTTAGAGCAAGCTAAAACGCAGCTGGATTCATTAATGGCGTTCAATATTGAAAGTGTTGAACAGCCTATGCCTGCAAAAAATAAAGAAGACTATCCAGAGCTATTAGCCTACTTAGATAACCGCATTAAAATTTCACTTGATGAAAGCCTTTGCAGTTATGACGACGCCACATGGATGGCAGAGCATAAAGGCGGCTCAATGTTTAACTTGCGAGTATCAAAAAATGGAGGGCTAGTTAACACGCTTAAGTTACACCGCTTAGCGGAAGAGTACGGAATCCAATGCCAGCTTGGGGCTCAGGTAGGTGAAACTTCTTTATTAACAAGTGCAGGCTTAACACTTGCAAGCTTAGTGGGAAATTGCGTCTATCATGAAGGGGCCTTTGGCACACATTTACTGTCAAAAGACATTGTGGATGAGCCGGTACAGTTTGGAAAACTGGGCCAGTTAGATATTAAGAAAATTAGACAATTACCCGGATTAGGGGTTCAAGTTAACACCCAAGAGCTAGAATCTTTAACACACGCGGTGTACAGCTAATCAGACAAAGCCAGATCAATTACTAACTAGTAATGTCAGTAATCAGATGCCGCTTTTGACTGTAAAGATCGCCTTTATAAATCTTTACACTTACTTCACACAACTTGTTATTTTAATCCGTATTATGGCTTGTGTGGTTTCACTCCCCCATGTGAAATCACATAGTCCCTTTAACCTCCATAAGCTTCCCCTTATGGGGGTTTTCTTTTGTTTTATTCACGTAGGATTGATTAGCCGTACATATTCACAAACGGATTGGTCTTTTTCTCATGGCCAATTGTGCTCATAGGGCCATGACCAGGAATAAACTGAGTGTCGTCAGGCAATACAAATAATTGATTTTTTATGGCGTTAATTAAAGTATTGTGGTCACCCTTAGGGAAATCGGTACGACCAATGCCTCCATTAAATAATACGTCTCCTACCACCACTAATTTGCTCTCAGGGCTGTGAAATACCACGTGCCCAGGGGTATGGCCAGGACAATGCAACACAGATAACTGCTGATTGCCTATGGAAACTGTATCACCATTTTCTAGCCATTGATCAGGGGCAAACATTTGTGCAGCAGGAAATCCAAACATGGCACTTTGCTGAGGCAGCATATCAATCCAAAACTGCTCTTCTTTTTGCGGGCCGATAATGGGCAAACTGCGCTTTTCAGCCAATTCACCTGTACCGCCTGCGTGATCAATGTGGCAATGGGTCAACCAAATGGCTTTCAATTCTAAGTTTAGAGAGGATATCGCCGCTTCAATTTTGTGTAAGTCACCGCCGGGGTCAATAACGGCAGCGTGATTGGTTTCGTCACACCATAAAATACTGCAATTTTGCTCAAATGCGGTTACCGGTACAATTTTATATTGAAGTGCCATAAAAAAAGCCACCATACTCTGTTAAATATGGTGGCAAGTTTATCAGTATGGCGAGACGCTGTAACCTGTGTTAGAGCTGACTATCTCGCCTAGTGATTTGTCTAATGAACAGCAGCACCTTTTAATTGTTTATGGTAGCTGGCAATTTGCCACAACCCTTTTTGTACCTGCTCATGAAGCTCACTGTGTTTGAACTTTTCATTTTTCCATAACAAATACAATAAACGATTCAATTGTTTAATCTGCCACTTAATTTCACTGTACATAACCTCTAAACGCTCTATGGCCAGATAGTCTTTCTGCTGTTGGGCACCACAGCTAATCACCATCCATTCTTCATGTTCACTTTGCATGATTCCAGAGCTTAATAAACATTCGTGAATACGGTCTGCCATACGCGTCAACATATGCGATTTTTTATTAATCGGAAGGTGTGGTTTGATACTGGTCACTAAACCATACAGAATATAATAATCATGCTGAATGCTTTCATTCACCAACATTAATCGGCTGATAACTTCTGGCATCTTATCGTCACTGTACACCCTTTTAGATGAGCTCGGAACGGCACGAATAATTTCTACCGTAGCGGAGAATACACGACGACAGAATAGGCCTGGATTTAATTGCAAAATAGGTAATAGAGCATCCAGTCCCATTTTTTTAGGCGCCAGTTCGCGCTTGTATAATGCTAAACACGTATCGGCCATACCGATTACCTGCCCCATCATACCGAGATCTTTATCTCGTTTAGAATACGGGTAACCTGATCCGTCAAATCGCTCATGATGTTCTAGTATCGCTTTCGCAATACATGGCGAAAGACCCGGTACTTGTAGCATAAACTCATACCCAATAACCGTATGTTGTTGCATGGCTTTCCACTGTTCAGCTTTGTAATCACCTTTATCCAAAATTAAATTTGGATCTAGGTGTAAAATACCAATGTCGTGCATTAAGGCAGCAATAAAAACGTTCAAACAACTGCTTTCTTTACCGCCCATTTTTTTAACGATGGCCAGACTAAAATACGCGCACAATAAACTTTGATTAAACTGCTTAGGAAAGACTAAGTTTAATACGGTGAGTTTTTGCACCAATAAAAGGTGTGTCTCAAAGTGTTCACACGCTTCGATTAAAATATCATTCATATCTAGGTTTTCATGAAACGCTGAGATATCCGAATCCGCTTTCACAATACCTTGATAACTAGAAAGCAATTGGTGAGCGTTGATACCGCCATCAATTTCCACACAATATTCTAGCGGCTTGTCTAACTTATATGCTTCTAGCTTACTTGCTAAAGACGCATCAAGTGCTCTGCCTTTAGGAATAATAACTGCACCTTGTTCATTGCAGATATCTTCGTGAACCATCACTTCTTGTTGCTCGGCCAAACGAGTCAGGTGATGGGTATAACTATCGAAGTGGCTAGTATTGTGTAACATAGGCCGCCCTCTTTTTTGTGATCCTGTTATCAGATTAGCTGTGATAGGGCTCTACAAAAGCAGTGTTATGTAGCATTACTGTGGGCCTTCTGTAATGTTTGGTAAATGAATCATCACTCAGTTACAGGACCTCAACGTTGTCACATTGCTGATGCCTTTAAATTGTAAAGAGATCTATTTTTTATACCCTTTGGGTTTTGTTAAAATATGGTGATTGCTCGTTTACGTATAATTGAAGACAAAAAAACCGATTAAACGCCTATTTAATCGGTTTATCGCTGATGAGCTAATGTCTTTACTTTATTCTTTAGGCTTTATTCGTTTGTGCCCCAGTAGCCAGTAAGACATGACCTGGGACGTAAAATACACAATAAAGCCTGCCGTCAGCACATCACTTAAAAAGTGACCACCTTGCACAATACGCCCCATACTCACAACTGCGCCTATGGCTAAACCTGCTACAAAATAACGGCGCTTTCTAAATACCCATGCAAAGGCCATAAAGTAAAAGCCCATGGCACCGTGTCCACTGGCAAAGCTTTTATTGCGATCCCCATTTTCAGCCATAACAAATGCAGGGGAAAAAGTACGCTCCCCATGAAATTCTTGAACGTCTCTAGGGCGTGGACGATCCCAATTATCTTTTAATACTGGGTGGACAATTATGCCCGGCCCTATTAGTAAGGTAAGCAGTAGAAACGCGGTGTATTTTCGAGTGCCTTCTGTCTTTTTAATAAAATAAGGGGCCACAAGCATTAACAACATCACAGGCAATAGAAAAGCCGGAATATAACGAAAGATGTTATAGACAACTTGAACCCCTAAGTTGTCATTCCAATAAAAGCCTTTATCAGGGTCGAAGAATAGCCCAGAGAACCACAGATCGATTTCAGGAAAGAATACGCATATCAGGGCAAATAGGATGAAAACTGGCACTTCCCAATATTGCTTTAATAAATCCACAGCAGACCTTTTGACTATCACACACAAGAGGCGAGATTGTGCCATAAAAGAAGAGAAATTGCGCACTGGCACAGGTTAATTATTTAGCGGTTACGAAAGCGGCGCTTGGTTTTACGGCTTAACTTACTGCTAGTATTTGCTTCAAACGGAGTATTGATACCGATCGAAAAGTAATAGGTGTTGCTCAGGTTTCCAGTTGTTCCGGCCATGATACCACTACCCATAATTCGCATACCCGCTTCGGCCACAATATCAAAAGGCATTTTGGTTTTTAATCGAGCCCCCACCCCTATTTTCCAACCGCTTAAACCTAAGGACGCAGTGGTCGAACCGTCTGCTAATACGTAACGCCAATTCCCCCCGTTGATCTGTATAAATGCCTTAGCCTTCAAGCGCTTTTTAAATTGCACTTCGGTGTACATGTCTGGAAATACCCAGTGATGAAATATTTTAGTATTAGGACGGGATTCGATCCCGAATATGGGGTGAATACCCTCCCCTCCAAATCGGCTGTCGTTCCTTAACCCCCCGACAAAGTTCACCTTACGGTTCTTTCGGTACCGCACTTGCCAAGCGTATTCAAATGAAAAGCGTTTTTGTTGTATGAGGGACTCATCACTGTAATAGGCAGGTGTCAGCATCCATTCATGTTGAATTCGGCCAACTCTGCGAGGAAAGTACTGAATGGGTGTGGCAAACCGATAAAGCCGGCGCTGCCCAGTGAGCGCCCCACTAAGCAACAAACGGTTTTCACTTATCTCAGCCCCCACAAACCAATTACCAGCATAACTACGGTGCTGTATAAAGGGCGCAATCACCTGAGTTTCTAGACGTTCGAAATTATAGCCATCTACCCCATCAAACTCTCTTACGCCATCTCTAGTATGAGTAACAGTGAGCTCTAAAGGCTGAAGTGCCTGCACTTGATTGATCATTAACAGGTTTAAATTTAAGCAAAGCAAAACTATCCAGTGAAAGGATAATCCCTTCACTGGCTTTTGGCCTTTATGCTCAAAATCAGGTTTAACAATCATCCTTTAAGTGTAGACCCCGTCTAATCCCTAAAGTCGAGATATTTAGACAGTTAAAGCCATCTTAAGGGTGAATTTTTAACCACATAAATTGATAAGGTGCTAAAGAGATGGTTTCGTATACATCTTCAAATACTTGTTTCGAGATCAAGTCCACCCAAGGGGCATCATGAGGTAAATTTAAGCAGGTTAAATCCAGACTCATGTTTTGATCCGTCATATTAAATAGACAGAATATTTTTTCTGTGCGATCGATATTTTGACGCCAAAAACCAAATATTTCATCGCAAATATGCAGTACAAATTGTTCCGCGTTAGGATGAAAACACGTTTCTTGTTTACGAATGGCTAGCAGACTTTTCATCTCGTTAAAAATAGTGGCGTGATGATTATCGCAGGATAAAATGTCTTCTAAATTTTCTTCATTCCACTTATAGCGATTAATGGTTCGATTATGATTAGTGTGCTCTACCCCTTGGTAATAGTTTTGCGTGGCCAACAAGCTATGGATGTAAATGGCAGGTACCCCCTCTAATGCGAGCATCACCCCATGGGCACACATGAACCTTTGATTTTGCCAACGATCCGGCCCTTTCAATGTACCCTGTAATGCATCGTAAAGTGTGATGTTCATTTCATAGGGTTTATCTTGGCCATCATCATTGGTGCGCCAAGAAATACGTCCGCCAAACTCTTTCATGCAATTAGCCAGTTCATTAATTTCAGTCTGTTCTAACAACCCTTCTGCTGGGCGTAACCCAATGCCATCATGGGAAGCAATGAAATTAAAATAGAAGGTTCCCATTTGAGAAGGAGGCATGGTGGCTAGCCATTGTTTTAGGTGCTGACTATTGCCAGATATCAAAGCCTGCAACAGTAATGGTGGCAAAGAAAAGTTATAAACAGCATGGGCTTCGTTGGCATTACCTAAATACGATAAGTTTTCTAAGTTAGGAACATTGGTTTCCGTAATAATGATGGCGTCTTCACTGTGATGCTCAATCAAGGTTCTGAATAATCGAACCATTTCATGGGTTTCTTTTAGGTGAATACTTGGGCTGCCACTTTTTTTCCATAAGAACGCCACAGCATCTAAACGAAATATTCGAACACCATTATCTAAATACAGTTTGATGGTTTTAATCATTTCAGCCAAAAGTTTAGGATTTTCATAATTTAAATCCACTTGATCGTGACTGAATGTGCACCAAACCTTTTGCTTGCCTTCAGACGTCTCCACTTCTCTTAATAAGGGAGAGGTACGCGGCCTAACAACCTTAGATATGTCATAATCGTCATCCACCGTTATGAAATAATCTTTACCTGGGTCCCGACACTTTTTGTAGTTTTGAAACCACCAGCTACGGCTAGAGCAATGGTTCACGACTAAATCAGCCATTAGGTGAAAATCTTTGGCGATGGATTCTATATCAGGCCAGTCCCCTAAACTTTCATTTACCTGAGAAAAATCGATCACCGAAAATCCGTCATCAGAGCTGTAAGGGAAAAAGGGTAAGATATGCACACCATTGATCACACCAGATAAATGTTTGTGAATAAAATTAGATAACGCCTGCAGTGGTACATGGTCATCAGACCGAATACTATCTCCATAGGTGATCATCCAAATATCTTCTTGGTCCCACCTATTTTCATGACTAATGGGTTTAACCAGTTCTTCGTCTAACCCCATTAAATGAATCAGCTCTGTAGCAAGGGCTTCAATATTTTCATTTGGATAAATCACCGCTAAGTGAGATATCACTTTTATTTTTAACGCTTCATTGGTTTTATGTGACATAGCTAAAGCCTATTTAATTCAACAACATGGCATCTGTATTACATGTAGGTTTTCATATCCGCCTCAACGGCTGCATGAATTTCTGTTAGCACATTTGGCATGGCACTGGTGACTCGGTTCCAGCTAGGCATAAACGGTTTTTCCATTGGATTATCTAGAAAGTTTTTACCCGCTGATAAAATATTTTTGGCAAACATTTCAATGGCTTTTTCTTCCGCATGAATATCCAACTTAAGTCCATTCATAATGGCGTCATTGTTATAGGTCTCTACAAAGTCTAATGCAATCCTGAAATAAGTAGCTTTTATTGAGCGGAAGGTTTCGGTATTAAATACCACACCATTGGTTGCCAACTTTCTAAATAATGCCTTAGAAATATCAATGGACATTTTACTCAAACCTTTAGCGGCATCTTCTGGAGAAAGGTCTTGGTGTTTATGATCATAGGTTTCTGCAATATCTGCCTGACAAAGTCGGTTATTGGCATAGTTACGATTTAACTCTGACAGCACACCAATTTCTAAGCCCCAATCACTTGGGATACGAATATCATTGATCACATCTGTTCTGAATGAGAATTCCCCAGCCAGTGGGTAGCGGAAACTATCGATGTAATCCAAATATGGATTGTTACCTAATGTCTTTTTCAATGCCCTAATTAATGGAGTGACTAATAAACGGCTCACTCGTCCATGAATTTTTCCATTGGCCACCCTTGCATAAAAACCTTTACAAAATTCATAGTTAAAGCTTGGGTTAGCCACTGGATAAATCAGTCTGGCTAGTAAACTTCGGTCGTAGGTTAATATATCGCAATCGTGCAGCGCCACAGACTGGGCATTACCTGAAGCTAAAACATGACCTAAGCAATACCAAACATTACGTCCTTTGCCTGCTTCCATTGGTGCTAAACCTTCATCCATTAATTTTTTATCAATGGCTCTCAATCTTGGTCCGTCGTTCCATAGTACTTTGAACTTTTGGTTTAGTGGTTTAAAGAATTCTAAGGCTTTAATGTATTCCTCTTCTGTTGCACGGTCTAAACCAATCACTATTTCATTTAGATAATCCACTTTACTTAATTCATTCACGATATTCGGTAGCGCTTCACCTTCTAGTTCAGAATACAAAGAAGGCAAGACCAATGTCATTGGGCGGACTTTAGAGAACTCTCTAAGCTCCTCTTCCATGGCCTCTAAAGGTCTTTGGTTAAGGTTATGCAATGTAGTGATAATGCCATTTTGATAAAAGTCGGCCATGTTATTTCTCGTTTATTGTAGGAAGTTTAATGAATGTAAGTAACGTTAAGATTTCTTCATTCCAACCCTTTGCACCAAAAGATTGGCTGTAGATAACTTGCTTATTCTTTGATAATTCTAATTTGGTATCGGTTGGAGATTTAATGACTATTGAATAATCTGCCTGGTTTAGCATATCAATGTCATTATGATTATCCCCTAGGGCAATAAATCGAATGCTTTCAAACTCTGGATACAATTGATTTTTAAACTCATGAATAAAGTCAAATAGTGATGCTTTATGAACACTCCCTTGTAAGTGATAAAAACGCCCACCCTTTACAATTTTATAGCCTGATAATCTGGCAGAATCTGTTAGTTTTTGCAGGTTTTCTTGCGTGTCATACCACTCAAATGGCTCACTAAATTCCTTTTTCGAAGACGCTGCTGCATCGGCTTCTGATAGACCTGTTTTTTCAATAATCTGATTGATACTCCAATCTTGATAGCCTTGAAAATTCCAGTCATATTTTTCTCTAAGCTTATAAAGCCATTGACATAATGACGCTCGATTTTCCCCCAGCACCCACACAGGCTTTCCGTCTATATATTGAAAATTTTCATATTGAGATTTCAGGTCGATTTGATTGGCATGCTCTGTACTCAATACGATGGCGGAACCATTTTCCACCACATAGGATTGCTCAGGGACAGGTAAAGCCTTAATCAAGTTAGCCACTTCTAAGCGAGTTTTACTGGTATTGATTATGATCGGTATATGATGAGACGCTAAAGACGTTAGCGCTTGTTCAGCGTCTTGCCATTGATAATCATGATGATTAAGCAAGGTGCCATCTAAGTCTGTTGAAACAATATACTGGGTCTTCATGTATTTTTAACCTTATCTCCCATGATTATTCCAGCCTGACCAGGTTGTTATTTCTAGTAAGGCTTACCATATTATGTTTTTCATTAAGAGAGATTTTCCAACTGGCCAGTTCTGGAAGAATATTTAAAGCAAAACGCGTTAAGCGCTCGTAATGCGCAATAAACCGCTCGATCTCTTCCGGCGTTTGGATGCGTAATGGCTGATGGGTTTGATCGCTTGTATGTTTATTGGCTTCTAATAATTTTGTCTCTTGCAGCAAACGCCATTGATAAACACATTTAAAACTAGGGGCTTGTAAAGCAATGAGGTTTTCAATTCTTGCATAAAACTGAGCATAACCTGTTTCAAGCTGTTGATTGACAAATCCTCGCCATTTGCCATTGGCATCTTCGATGCGCTCTAACTCATTAACGGCTTTTGCCAATGACGTATTGGCTTGAGGGGTTACGCCTACACACCAACCTTCAAACAAAATGACGTTTATCGGGCCTGGTATGGATTGCCATTGACTTTTTTCTCTTCGATCATCAATGGCTTTATTAAAGCTGGGAACAAAGCATGACTCCCCTGCCTGTAGCTCAGATAACTCATCAATCACTTGATTGGCCAATGCTAAATCATGGGTACCAGGCACGCCCCTCGTTGCAAAGAGAGGATGAACCTCTTTTGCTAGTAGCTCTCTTTCTTTGCGAGTTTTATAAAAATCATCCAGTGATAAAATCACAACATTAAGGTCAAAACACTTTTCTAATAACGCTTTAATGAATAAACAGACCGTACTTTTCCCACTGCCCTGAGTACCTTGTAAACCCACAAACCAGGGCACAGACGTTGTGCGTTGGCGGTACAAATTCATCATGTCTTGCACCAAAGGCCATAAATAATCTCCCACAAGATCCTTATAATGACTCGGCAATGCCTGATCACGGATCAGTTCATCAATATAAGACTCCGCTTTTTTCATATTACCTGCTCAATTTTGGTGCCTAAAACTCCAATGCACAATTTTGGTGCTATTTTGATTTCAGGAACTGCTTATTTATTTATCTAGAGTAGGTTTTGCAAATAGCGAACCAGCATTTCATCAAATACTGATTCACTTAGATTTTTATTTTGAGAGGAGTAAAATAAAGAGGCTTATAGAATGATGAGCTATATGGCAGCTGCCAATTTTGTAATGGCTGGCCAGTCTTTTTTAACCACCAACTCTTTAGGGCATACCCAAGAACCGCCTATTGCGGATACATTGTTAAGGGAAATGTATTCCTGCATATTTCGCGGTGATACACCCCCTGTTGGACAAAATTGAACATTGGGGAATGGACCTGATAATGCTTTCAACATGGCCGGTCCCCCTGCAATGTCAGCGGGGAATAATTTAAATAAATCTATTCCATATTCCAGCCCTAATATTATATCCGAAGGTGTCATAACTCCGGGGGCGTAAGGTAGCGTTAGTTCATTTGCTGTTTCGCACAGCTCAGCACTGATTCCTGGACTAATAATAAATTGTGCACCCGCTTTATGGGCGGCTCGCATCTGTTGCCCATTAATAACGGTACCAGCACCCACAATTGCATCTGGACACGCTTGTGATATTTTCTCGATGGCAGCCAATCCCTGCTCTGTTCTCAAGGTGACTTCTAAGCAGTGTATGCCACCGGCCATTAATGCTTGTGCTAAGGGGACAGCGTCCTCTAGGTCATCAATGACAATCACTGGCATAATCGCTTTTGTTGTTTTAAACCATGAATTAAATGACATTTACGATCCTTACTTTAATAAACCTACATAACAAAGAGCATTCACTTCTGATCACTCTTGCCAATCGATACTAATGGCACCTTCATCGGCAGGCGTCACATTTTTTCTAAATATGCTAAACAATTCTCGACCGACCCCTAGGTTTTTAGGCTTTTGATAATCAACGTCTCTAGCGGCTAAATCCACACCATCAATATTAACGCTGCCAGTACTGGCATCAATACTGATCATGTCACCATTCTGTATTTTTGCTATAGGACCTTCGTTTGCAGCCTCTGGAACAAGATGAATGGCGCTTAATACTTTGCCACTTGCCCCTGATAAACGCCCATCTGTTAATAAAGCAACCTTAAAACCTTCATCTTGCAAGTTGCCTAATACTGGCATTAATTTATGCAACTCAGGCATACCATTTGATTTTGGCCCCTGCCCTTTCAAAACCAAAACAAGATCTTTTTGCATCAAACCTTTTTGATAGGCAGTAATCACATCTAGTTGATCATTAAATACCATGGCGGGAGCACTGATAGATAAATGGGTTTTAGGCACCGCTGACACTTTAATCATGGCCTTACCCAAATTGCCCTCAACCACGGTTAAGCCACCACTTATATCAAATGGGGATTCAACACTGGCTAAAATGCTTTCTTGAGAATTCTTAGCCGTTGTAAATTCTATGTGAGTTTTTGAAACTACGGCCTGCTTACCGTAATCTGAGAACATGCCACCGTTGCTGGTTAACACGTCTCCATGCATCAAACCTGAATTTAATAATTGTGAAAATACCCAAGCCGTGCCCCCTGCCTGATGAAATTGATTAATATCAGAAGGGCCGTTTGGATACACTTTGCAAATCAGAGGTACAACTTCAGATAAGTCTTGAATATCCTGCCATGTAATATGAATGCCTGCCGCTTTAGCAACAGCAATCCAATGAATGGTTAAATTGGTTGACCCCCCTGTGGCTAACAATGCAACCAATGCATTCACAATACTTTTTTCGTTCACAAGCGCTGCCATGCTAAATTTTGAAAAGATCGGAAGAGCGCGTGTAG
>CAJXIT010000046.1 GCA_913054055.1 uncultured Thalassolituus sp. | reverse complement strand
TGCGAGCAGCCTCCTACAGAAATCAGCTTCATGTAGGAGGCTGCTTGCAGGCGAGCCATTCGCGAAGCGAATGCTAAATAACCTTATCCCCACTCAACACATCCAAAAATGCTTGCCCATATTGTTCCAACTTCTTTTTACCTACACCGCTGATATTGCCAAAGGCTTGTAATGAATCTGGTTTGTTATCCAGCATGTCTTTCAATGTGGCATCATGAAAAATCATAAATGGTGGAATGCCTTGTTCAGTGGCCAGTTGTTTACGGCAGGCTCTCAGGGCCTCCCAAAGATCAATATCTTCTTCTTTAATATCCACTGATTTGGATTTTTTACTGCCGCCCTTGCTGCTCTTAGTCTGCATGGTATCTACCCTTAGCATTAAGGACTCTTCGCCGCGCAACAAGGCACGACTGGTTTCACTTAACAGTAATTGGCCATAGTCAAAGTTCACATTTAAATAGCCTCGGGCCACCAGTTGACGAAATACAGAACGCCATTGGCCGTCACTTAAATCTTGGCCAATGCCAAAGGTGCTTACTTGATGATGATTTAATTGTGTAATTTTATCTGTGATCTTGCCGCGCAATACATTAATTAAGTGTACGACACCAAATCGTTGATCGGTTCGGTATACGCAGCTTAAAGCTTTGCGCGCGGCGTCGGTGCCATCCCAAGTTTGCACGGGCGTTAAACAGTTATCACAATTGCCGCAGGGCTCGGCTAAGGTATCACCAAAATAGCCAATCAATGTTTGGCGGCGACAGCTGGTCAGTTCGGCCAGACCTAGCATGCCGTTTAATTTTTGTTGTTCAATGCGTTTGAATTGCTCGTTGGCTTCGCTGCCAGCCATCATTTGTTTGAGTTTGATCACGTCTTCTAAACCGTAAGCCATCCAGGCAGTGGATGGTTCGCCATCGCGTCCTGCACGACCGGTTTCTTGATAATAAGCTTCAATGCTTTTGGGTAAATCTAGATGGGCCACAAAGCGCACATCGGGTTTATCGATTCCCATACCAAACGCAATGGTGGCCACCATGACGATGCCTTCTTCTCGCAAAAAGCGCTCTTGATTGCATTGGCGAACAGATTTATCTAAACCCGCGTGATAGGGCAAGGCATGAATGCCTTGCTCGCTTAACCATTGTGCGGTGGCTTCTACTTTTTTGCGTGATAGGCAATACACCACACCCGCATGGCTTTGGTGTTCTGTTTGTAAAAACTTCAGCAGCTGTTTTTTGGGATTGTCTTTAAGAGTAATGCGATATTGAATATTGGGGCGATCAAATCCCGATACAAATACACGGGCTTGTTCTAAGCCTAGGCGTGCCATGATCTCTTCACGGGTTTTATTATCAGCGGTGGCGGTCAGTGCAATGCGGGGCACATGGGGGAATACTTGCTGTAAGACACTTAATTGCAAATAATCACTGCGAAAATCATGGCCCCATTGGCTCACACAGTGGGCTTCATCAATGGCAAATAACGATAGTCGGCACTGTAACAACCAATCTAAACAGCGCTGCAAAGCCAATCGCTCAGGGGCAATATAAATAATATCCAATTCCCCACGAAGTGCTTGCTGCTCTACTTGGTAATTATGTTCATTACCCATGGCTGAGTTCATGCAGGCTGCACGCACACCGGCTTGGGTAAGGGCGTCTACTTGGTCTTGCATTAAGGCAATTAACGGCGAGATCACAATGCCCACACCGTCACGCACTAAAGCCGGTATTTGATAGCACAAGGATTTGCCACCACCCGTGGGCATTAATACAAAGGCGTCATCACCTTGCAGTAAGGTTTCAATCACCTGATCTTGAGGCGGGCGAAACTGGTCATAACCAAATACCGAGTTTAATACCTTGTAAGCCGCTTGCATCATGTAAAGGGTGCTCTGTGAGAGTTCTGTGGCAAAGGTTTCGCAGCCACATAATGAATCAATGATGTTGAAGCTGGATATATTAACAAAGCCAGATACTTTCAACACTCACCTTTTGGTTGCAATATTTTCAAATACTCATATAGTTAGTTAGGCTAACTAATTAAAATTAGTGTGAGAGAGACTCTATCATGGCCAGCCATAACAAGTATCTTGCGGCATTCAATCAGCTGGTGCTGCCTACCATTAGTAAGGTGCAGCGTTTAATGGGTGCTGTGCTAGAAACTGAAATAAAACAACACGACTTAACCATGGCTGAGTTTCGTATTGTGGGTTTATTAATGGGGGAAGATAAAGGTCTGATGCAAAAAACGTTAGCCGCCAAGTTAGACATCAGTGCGCCTTCACTATCTGCCACCATTGCCAGCCTTGAAGCAAAAAAATGGATACAAAGAATTAATGATGAAACGGACTTGCGAGTTAAGCGCATACAAATACACGCAAAAGCCGATTTTTCAAGCATTGCTAACGTGATTACTTCATTAGAAGGGCAGGCAACCAAAGGCATCAGCCAAAAAGATTTAAAAACCACCCATGCCACATTAAATAAAATCATACTTAACATCACTCAAACATCAGGGGAAATAAAATGACCTATCTTATTTTAGGAATCGTGATCTTTTTTGGTGTACACCTTGTGCCCATATTTGAACTGAAGAATGTCGTCATTAATCGCTATGGTAAAAAACCGTATATGGCGGTGTTTGCTTTAATCTCTGCACTGGGACTGGGGTTGATGATTTATGGGAAAGGCCAAGCGGAATTTACCACTATTTGGCAGCCAATGGCTTGGGCACACTGGGTCCCAGTGATTGTCATGTGGCCCATTTCCATTTTATTTATTTGGGCTGAAATCCCTTGCAGCATGAAAATAAAATTAAGGCATCCCATGTTATTAGGCATCGTGTTTATGTGTATTTCACATTTGTTTGCCAATGGGGATTTAGCCAGCATTTTATTGTTTGCCAGCTTCGGGATTTACGCCATCTTTACCATGCTGCGCCAAGGGTTTGAAAAGCAGGAATCCACAATAGCAAGCTCCACGCCTGTGATGAATCTGCTGGGTATCATTGTCGGCACGCTTGTATACATGCTGGTATTCACTTATCACCAGCAAATAACAGGCATGCCTATTCCAGCGGTGTTTTAACCCGTTACCAGTCATTCATCACTGGTTGATCGACTCATGAGAGTAAGCTCCACAGCGCTTCTGAATTTGATGAAAGATGGCTGAAGGCGCGATAGATAGGGGGTTAACCTCAAAAAATGGGGGCGCGGGCAAGATATAGGATTAAATTATTATAACCCGACTGTATTTTTGGTTATAATCGCGCCAAATTTTAATGCCACCCCTATATTTACAGAGGCAATAATGGCTATTTTTGATCTAGAATCCCAAGAAAACAACGAAACCAGCAACCTTGTATGGTTAGGCCACCTAAGCCCAGACAGCGATACTATTGGCTCGGCCATTGGTGCTGCTGAGTTGTTTGGCGGTGAGCCACGTCGTGCTGGCGAGCTAAACAAAGAAACCCAATTTGCAGTGGATTACTGTGGTGTTGCTGTTCCTAAGATGATTGAAAAAGTGGAAGGTCAAAAAGTGGGTCTTGTTGACTTTAACCAAAAGACTCAACTACACAAAGACGTGGATAACAGCGACATTGTAGCCATCATCGATCACCACGCCATTCAAGATCAGCCCATTACATTCAATACGGCCATGTCAGTAGACATTCGCCCTTGGGGCAGTGCGGCAACCATTCTTGCAGATCGCTTTGAAAAAGCAGGAAAAGACATGACACCGACCACTGCGTGCATGTTATTGGCCGGTATTCTTTCAGATACTTTGGTATTTGAATCTCCAACCACAAGCCAGTTTGATAAGCCGTTCGCTGAAAAGTTAGCAAAAATTGCGGGCATTGAAGACCTATACGACTTTGGCTTAAAAATGATGGAAGCCAAATCGGACCTTGCGGACGTAAGCACTTACGACGTATTAAAAGGCGATTTCAAGCATTACGAAATCAACGGTAAAAAAGTGGGCTTTGGTGTGGCGGAAACCTTATTGCCACAACAGTTGCTGGACCGTAAAGCAGACTTACTAGAAGAAATGACAGGTGAAAAAGCCAAACAAGGCCTAGACTTCATTTTCTTTGCCATTGTGGATACTAAAACCAAAAATTCTCACCTTGTTATCTACTCTGAAGCAGAAGCTGAGCTTGCGGGTAACGCCTACGGTGAAGCGGTTGAAGATCAGCTAATGTACCTGCCAGGTATGATGTCTCGTAAGAGCCAGCTTATGCCAGCTGTTCAGGCCACACTTGCTAAATAATCAGTCAGATTGAACATTTAGTGAATAAAAAAGGCGAGCCGGTTGGTTCGCCTTTTTTGTTGATAACGAGCAGTTTTGAAATAAGTGTTTACATTTTAATCAATTGCTCGTATTATGCAAACCGTTATATATTCCCATCTAGTTTATTTAACATATTATCTATCGAGATAATTTGTGTTTTGCCTATCCCTTTCACAGTTAGACAGCACTCAAAAGCAGAGCTAATTTATTGTCCCTATTTTCGACCGGCGTCGAAAATGCTGTAGTAATTTTTATAAAATTAAATCAACAATGATCCAGCTCTTATTAAGTAATGCGTTTTAGCGCACGTTATATAAAGAGTTTATTATGCCTTATACATATAAAGGTAAACATTATTCAATGAAGTCACCGGTGATTTCAATTTCAGTTAACAAGTTAAACATTGTTGTGAAAGATCAAGCCGGCTCACAATTGTTTGAATTTACCGACAGAAAAGAATCGAAAGACTTTTTGAATTTATTGCGCCAAGCATAAATTTAACACTTTCATTTTTATAAAATTAAACCACCTCGGCAGTCGATGCTTAGGTGGTTTTTTATATTTTACTCATTGCAAGCATGATAAGTGTGATACACGACTATTTTTTAGTCTTGATAGCGCTCAACAATTGCTACCCCTTGGCGATAGCCTAATCCACCATTGCCATGAATCAGGCCGACTGTTTCAGGGCCGTCACACAATCTGTGATGCATGGTAATTAATGCATTTAATGCGGGGTTATTCCACGCACCGCGCGCCAAATTCATCCCCCCTGTAATCGTAATACTATGCTGTGATAAAAAAGCCGGAATATTATGGGCCACATCCACTAAGCCACTGACCAGTAAAAATGCCATGGGGACCACGGGGTAGCATGTGTATGCTTCTAGAAGCCCATGGCCTTGTTTAAACACCTGTGCAAAGTCCAGTTGTGCTTCATCGCATGCTGAGTCATAGGCGTTGCGTAAATGTTCGTAGGTGGCAATGGTATCCACATGATTGGGGCCATCGCCCTCTAATCGGCTTAGTCCCACAGACTTAACGGTTAGCCAATGACTTGATGGGATGTTTAATAAATGGGCTGTATTTTCATTGGTGATTAAGATACGCCCTGAAAAATCCACTAAAGGGTTTGCACAATCAATGCCTCGAAATAGATCCGTAATGGGTGCATGCCAGCGTGGGTCCGGAAGGTGCTGTTCCGTAAACGCATCTGCCAATGTATTTCTGTAGCTGACTTTGTAGTTTTCAAATAACGCCTGTGCGTATTGCTTAAATACGGAATGATCAAGGTTGTGGTTTTCACTGAATCGTTTTGCTAACTCTGTGTATAAATCCGTGAGGGGAAAGTCGTCTCCATATACGGCCATTTTTTGCAAACGTTCATCACGGGAGTAATCACTTTTTATAAAATCTTCTCCGCTTATGATGACTGCAGGTGCGCCTGCTTCAATAAGTGTTTTGGCTTGGGCCAAGGCTTCTATCGGGGCGCAGCCACTGCGAAAATGATTGTCTTTTTCAGGTGCATCCCAATCAGTTTTTAATGGATCGATATAAAGATGGTTTGCCTGTATGCCAAGTTCTGACAATTGAGCTTCATATGCCATGACGCTATCTAGGTTACCAATACCGTCTTCCTGTTTGGCTGCGGCAACGATGAAGGCAGGAATTGTATTCATAAATTGTGGTTTCGCCGGTTGATGGTGTATTACGCACTTCGTGCTAATAGCACCCTACGAATTCTACAAGGTAGTCTCTCTTTTTAATATGATCATTTTGACCCTGGTTTTAGATGTGAGAGGAGAATTTTAAGGGCGTTTTAAATTTGATGTAGGGTGTTATTAGCACGAAGTGCGTAATACACCTTTTAATACAAACTTGATTTTCTTGGCATAAAAAAGCCCGCTAGTGCGGGCTTATTCAAATCTTTATGTGCTAAACATTACTTGGCCGCTTCATACGCGGCCATGCTGTCTACGATGGCTTTTTTAGCGGCTTCTGCCCCTTCCCAGCCTTCGACTTTCACCCATTTACCTTCTTCTAAATCTTTGTAGTTTTCGAAAAAGTGAGCGATTTGGTCACGTAATAATTTAGGCACGTCTTCAATGTCTTGTACATCTTCGTACGCCTTGCTGATTTTGGTGTGTGGCACGGCTAATAGCTTAGCGTCTTCACCGGCTTCGTCAGTCATGTTTAAAACCCCAACTGGACGACAACGAATCACAGAGCCCGCCTGTACTGGGTAAGGGGTGATGACCAATACGTCTAACGCATCACCGTCATCGGCCAAGGTTTCGTTTATAAAACCATAGTTAGCTGGGTAAAACATGGGTGTGGCCATGAAGCGGTCAACCATTAATGCGCCGCCCATGTCTTTGTCGATTTCGTATTTGATTGGGCTTGAGTTTGCAGGGATCTCGATGGCAACGTATACGTCGTTAGGAGCGTCTTTACCTACTGGAACTTGATCAATGCTCATATTAAATCCTTGTATGGTGATGTGTATTTTTTAGAGTATAACTCAAAGTATACAATGGGGATCGGGGATGGGCTAGGGTCGGTGGGTCCGACCTTGGTATAAGCTGACTTAGGGCAATTTAGGGAATGACAGCGGCCATTTTCTGATGAAAAGGGCATACGCTGAAGATTTATTCTCTAACTTTACAAACACACTGACGACACTGGATTGTATGTATCAGACACAATCTAACTATCCTAGTTTCTTGGTACATCCATTTGGGCACAAGAATGTATGTTCCCGACTCCATCTATGTACCCAAGTCCATTTGGCCAATAATCTCTTTGATTTCTGGGACACAACTTCCGCAGTTGGTTCCGGCTTTTAGTTGATCACCCACCGCTTCTGCGCTGCAGCAGCCAGACTTCACGGCTGCTTCAATGGTTTTCTCGCCCACACTAAAACATGCACATACAATACGACCAATGTCTTCACCAGCCGGTGCGTAGCCACTAAGAAGCGCATTACGAGCTCGCTTGTTAAGGCTTTCTTTTTCAAACTGTGCCGCTAACCAAGTACGTTCAGGTAAATTCTGATGGGGCGCGATCATGGTGACTGCTTGAAGTGCCCCTTGCTCATTGATTAATGCTAAGCGGTATAAACCAGATTCAGCATCTTGGTAACTGAGCAGCTCTAAGCCCTGCTCACTGACTTGTTGTTCATTGTCAAAGCCAAGCCATGCCAGCATGGTTTGAGTAGGGTTATTAAGTGCGGTGCCATGAACCAGCTCTAGGCGATTATGCTGTTTGCCTTTTGCTGACACAATGTAATCCACTTCTGGCCAAGCAGTGGTGTGACGGCTTAAAACAAATCCGTGCCATTGGGCGGAAAACTGACTGACATTAACGGGCGTATGTTTGCTCTCAGGTTGTTTACTAAATGGGTCAACTTCAGGGTTAACCACGGTATTGATTCGACCTTGTTTTGATAACACTTGGGTCCAATGCATTGGGGCAAACAAGGTATCAGGTTTGCAGTTTTCATTGATGACAACTCGGCCTAACATTTCCCCCCATTTACTTTTTACGCTGACAATATCATTGGCCTGAATGTTCAGTTGTTTGGCGTTTTCAGTATTGATTTCAACAAAGGGTTCGCTGATGTGTTGGTTCAGTTGTGACGCTAAAGCAGTACGCGTCATGGTATGCCATTGATCACGAATACGGCCTGTATTTAAACGCAGTGGATAATCATTGGTAGGCAGGTTCACCGGTAGCTTTGGCGTTATGCCTAATAAGTTAGCTTTTCGGTTAGGGGTGAAAAAGCCACCCTGTGAAAAAAAGCGATCGCGACCTTCAGGAAACTCGGCATTGATTGGCCATTGAATCGGTTCAAAGGTTTCGTAATCTTCATCGGAAAGGGTTTGTAAATTTGATAAGTCAAAATCACGTAAGCGGTGACCTTCGGCATCAGAGTTTTCGAATGCTGAAAGAGCAGCGTGTTCACGAAAAATATCCGCTTGATTGGTATGATTAAACCCTGAGTCAAAGCCCATGCGCTTTGCCACTTCATTAATGATCCACCAGTCGTGCTGTGCATTACCGGCTTTTTCAAATAATCCTCTTTGGCGACTGATGCGACGTTCACTATTGGTTACTGTGCCATCTTTTTCACTCCAACCAGTGGCTGGCAGTTTTACATTGGCAAGGCGGGCGGTATCAGTATCAGCAATGCAATCGCTGACAACCACAAGGTCGCATTTCTCCAGTGCGGCTTTTACTTTATCAGCGTTAGGTAAACTCACCACAGGGTTGGTGGCCATTACCCATACGGCTTTGATCTTACCTTCGTCAATGGCATCAAACATATCAACGGCCATGAGGCCTGGCTGAGTTGCCATATTAGGTGCATCCCAAAAGCGTTGCACACGATCAATGCTGTCATCATTAAAGTCCATGTGTGCGGCTAATGTATTGGCAAGGCCACCCACTTCGCGTCCGCCCATGGCATTGGGTTGTCCCGTCATTGAAAACGGTCCCATACCCGGTTTGCCAATTCGGCCTGTGGCCAGGTGGCAGTTTAAAATGCTGTTTACCTTGTCGGTACCTGAAGAGCTTTGGTTCACCCCTTGGCTATAAAGGGTGATGCTTTTTTCTGTTTGGCAAAATAAATCAAAGAACGTTTGCAAATCCTGTGCAGGCACCCCTAAGGTGTCTGCTAACGCATTTAAGTTGCCACTGGATGCTTGAGCCGCTTGTAAGCTGTTTTCAAAACCTTGGCAATGCTGATCTAAATATTCGTGATTGACTTTATTTTGTTCATTTAAAGCATTTAATAATCCATTAAATAGCCAAACATCGGTGCCAAGATTTAAGGGGATGTGCAGGTCTGCAATGTCACAGGTTTGGGTTTTTCTTGGGTCGATTACCACAATTTTTACATTAGGGTTATCTTGTTTGTATTGTTTAATGCGTTGGAATAAAACAGGGTGACACCATGCGGTGTTACTGCCAACTAATGTGATTAATTCGGCTTGTTGAAAATCGTCGTAGCAGCCTGGTACAGTATCCAGTCCAAACGCACGTTTATGGCCGACCACTGATGACGACATGCATAAGCGGCTATTGGTATCTATGTTGCCGCTGCCGATGTAGCCTTTCATTAATTTATTGGCCACATAATAATCTTCGGTAAGCAGCTGGCCTGATACATAAAACGCAACGGCATCTGGGCCATGCTGTTTAATTATGTCGGAAAAACCGTTGGCAACGGTATCAAGGGCTGTGTTCCAATCCACTTGTTGGCCATTGATTTCCGGTTCCAATAAACGACCGTCAGTACTAATTGTATGACCTAATGCAGAACCTTTTGAACACAGTCGGCCATAATTGGCTGGGTGCTGATCACTGCCGATTACATTAACCGTACGCTTAGCTGGGTTGACTTCGGCTTTGATGCCACAGCCCACACCGCAGTATGCACAGGTGGTGTGTTTGATTTCCGTTTTGTTGACGCTTTGGGTGGCAGAGTGTTGATTGCTGTTCATTAGATGGCCACGCTTAAAGTATTTGCAGTTTTATCATTAACGAATGCCGACGGCACTTGGTCTTCGCATAAGGCGCGACCAAACATTAAAAAAGGGCGTAGGGCAGTTAAGTCGGTTTTATTATCCATTAATTCGTTATAAAAAGCCCCTTCTTGTGTATCACCATATAACACCACCCCTTTAATGGTGTTGTTTTGCACAACAATCTTTTTATAGATGCCTTGTTGCTTGTCTCGGTAAATTAAATACTCAGTGTGCTCATTGCCAAGAAAGTCGCCAACGGAAAATAAATTTATGCCTGTTACTTTTAGTTTGGTGGCGGTGGGTAGGGTTTCAAATACGGCTACACCGTGCTCACTAAGTTGATTGGCCAATACCCTGGCTTGATCATACAGTGGAGCTACAAGACCAAATGTGTCGCCTCTGTGCTGAATGCATTCGCCAAGGGCGTAAACGGATGGGTCATAGGTTTGCATAGTATCGCTTACCATAATGCCTTTTTCGCAATGAATGCCAGAGTCTTGAGCCAGTTTAAAATTAGGACGAATACCAATGGCCATAACCACTAAATCGGTTTCAAGCTCACTTCCATCACTGAATATAATTTTGTTAACCTGCCCTGATTCATCACCCAAAATTTCCTGAGTATGCGCATTCATTTTAAACATAAGCCCGCGTTCAGATAACGCTGTTTTTAATAGCTCGCCTGATTCTTGGTCTAATTGTCGATTAAGCGGAATATCATTATTATGCACGACGGTCACTTCCATACCTCGTCCACATAAGCCCATGGCGGCTTCTAATCCCAGTAGCCCTGCACCAATCACTACCGCTTTTTTATGTGTATTGGCAGCTGATACCATATTTTCTACATCGGCAATATCACGAAAACTCATAACGCCATTTAGATCTGTGCCGGGTATCGGAAGAATGAAAGGTTTGGAGCCTGTCGCAATGATAAGACGATCATAGTGAGTAAATTTCCCATTAATGGTAACGACACGCTTATTAACACGGTCTATTTTTTTGATGAAATTTTCTTCGCCAGCCAGCAGCTCAATGCCCTTCTCATGATACCACTGACGATCAAAGATCATTATTTCATCCAGTGTCTTCTCGCCGGCTAATAATGGTGAGAGCATAATGCGATTGTAATTACCGTACGGTTCATCGCCAAATACGGTAATGTCGTATTGTTCTGGGCAGCTAATCATTAATTCCTCTAATAATTTAGCACCCGCCATTCCATTACCGATTAAAACAAGTTTTGGTTTATTCATGGGATGGCTTCCAAGAAACAATATTAAACAATAAAAAAAGAACCATGGGTATTAGGCGACCCATGGCTCTGTAAAAGGGTCTGCTCGATTAATAACAGGAATTAAGCGGCAACAAGTACTCGATCATTTTCAATTTTAACAGAGTAAGTAGGAATGCTGACATCTTCTTCTAAGCAGCTGCCGTCAGCTAAAACGTAATGTTGTTTATATAGAGGGCTGGCAACGGTTAGTTGGCCTTTGATATCGCTGATCAAACCACGGCTTAATACATTGGCTTTACCAATTGGGTCAAAATTACCAACAGCAAATAATTCGTCAGTGGCAGCGGGTCTAAAAATAGCAACTTGCTTGCCATTTACTAATGCACAAACCCCTGTGTCTTTATTAATGTCGTTAAGGGCGCAAACGTCTACAAAATTTGTCATGTGATTTACCTATAATATTTTGATTTAGTTGAGTGCTGTAACACATGGGTTATCAGCACTCTTAACAGTCTTTTAATGTGAGTGAATATTTATTAACTTACTGCAATCAAATCAACATTTTTTAAGCGCTCATCTTCACTGGCTGGACGAATCTGACCACGTTCTTCAACAAACTTGATGTTGTCATCTTTTTCATCAGCGTTAATGAAGTGGCTAAAACGTTTCAGTCTTTCAGGGCTTTCGATGGTTGTTTTCCATTCACACTGATAGGTATCAACCAGCGCTTCCATTTGAGCTTCTAGTTCGCTTGCTAGTCCAAGTTTATCTTCTAATACCACTTCTTTAAGGTAATCTAAACCACCTTCTAGGTTGTCCATCCAAACACTGGTACGTTGTAAACGGTCGCCCGTTTTCACATAAAACATTAAGAAACGGTCAATGTATTTGATCAGAGTTTCTTTATCTAAATCTTGAGCCAGTAGGTCAGTGTGACGAGGCTTCATACCACCGTTACCACAAACGTATAGATTCCAACCTTTTTCCGTTGCAATGACGCCAACGTCTTTACTTTGTGCTTCTGCACATTCTCGGGTACAACCGGATACTGCAAATTTAATTTTATGTGGGCCACGTACACCCTTGTAGCGGTTCTCTAATTCAATGGCTAGGCCAACCGAATCATCGACACCAAAGCGACACCAAGTCGAACCCACACAAGATTTAACCGTACGTAATGATTTACCGTATGCGTGACCTGTTTCAAAGCCTGCGTCGATTAAACGCTTCCAGATTTCCGGCAATTGATGTAACTGAGCACCAAATAAATCCACACGCTGACCGCCGGTTAATTTTGTATATAAACCGTAGTCTTTAGCAACCTTACCAATTTCGATTAAACCTTCTGGTGTAACCTCACCACCTGGCATACGCGGTACAACAGAATAAGTACCGTCTTTTTGCATGTTACCTAGGTAAATGTCGTTAGTGTCTTGAAGACCGATGTGTTTGTCGTCTAGAACGTATTCATTCCATACTGATGCTAAAATAGAGCCCGCAAGTGGTTTACAGATTTCACAACCGTGGCCAGTACCATGCTTTTCTAAAAGTGCTTTGAAGGACTTGATGCCTTCAATTTTAATGATGTTGTATAGATCCTGACGTGTATAAGCAAAGTGTTCACAAATATCCGTGTTCACTTCAACACCTAGATTTGCTAACTCAGCATTCATAACCTGTGTTACAAGTGGAGCACAACCACCACAAGCTGTACCTGCTGTTGTAGCGGCTTTTACATCACCAATTGTGTGAGCGCCTTCTTGAACGCTGCAGCAGATTGCGCCTTTGCTAATATCGTTACATGAGCAAATTTGAGCGGTATCAGGTAAAGCATCAGTACCTAACGCTGGTTTTTCCATGCCGTCCATCGCAGGCAGAATTAATGCCTCTGGATTGGCAGGCAGTTCGATTCCATTTAAAGCAAGTTGCAGCAGGTTACCGTAGTCATCGGCATCGCCGATCATCACTGCACCTAGTAATAATTTCTTGTCAGCGCTTACAACGATCTTTTTATAAACTTGATTCACTTCGTCGTTATAAGAGTAACTTAATGCACCTTCTGTGCGAGCGTGGCAGTCGCCGATAGAAGCGACATCAACGCCCATTAATTTAAGCTTGGTACTCATGTCGGCACCTTCAAAGGTGTCGGTACCTGTACCGCTAATATGCTGTGCAACTACTTTGGCCATGTTATAACCAGGGGCAACCAATCCGTAGATCATGCCACCCCATAGCGCACATTCACCGATTGCGTAAACATCTGGATCAGATGTTTGGCAATGGTCATTAATTGAAATCCCGCCTCTTGGGCCTAATTCAATTTCTGATTCGCGGGCGATTGCGTCTTGTGGACGAATACCTGCGCTGAATAAGATCACATCGGTTTCAAGTGATTCGCCGTCTGCAAATTCCATTTTATGGAAGCATTGGTCACCGTCAGTGATGTTTTGAGTATTTTTGCCAGTGTGTACTTTAACACCCAGCTCTTCAATTTTAGTTCTTAATAAAGTACCGCCTGCTTCATCAACCTGAACCGCCATTAAGCGCGGCGCGAATTCAACTACGTGGGTTTCTAATCCTAAATCGTGTAGTGCTTTAGCGGCTTCAAGGCCTAGCAATCCGCCACCCACAACCACGCCTACTTTTGATCCTTTAGCCGATTCCTTAATGGCTTCTAAATCTTCAATGGTTCGGTATACAGGGCAGTTATCACGGTCATGACCAGGAACAGGTGGAACGAAGGGATATGACCCCGTAGCTAAAACCAGTTTGTCATAAGAAATGGTTTCGTTAGTTGAGGTTGCAACGGTTTTAGCAGAGCGATCAATGGATTCAGCTTTGCAGTTTAACTTAATATCGATGTTGTTATTTTCAAAAAAACCTTCGCTTACAAGGCTTAAATCTTCAGCGGTTTTACCGGTGAAATATGAACTTAGGTAAACACGGTCGTAAGCGGCGCGAGGCTCTTCACATAATACGGTGATGTTATATTGTTTAGAGTCATCAATGGCGACTAGGCTTTCTAGGAACTTGTGTCCCACCATGCCATTACCGATTACTACGATATTTTGTGCTGCTGACATTATTCTCTCCAATCCCTGTTGATAGGGGCGTATAAGCTAATTAATTTTTAATAATGCGTATTGGTTAGCAACCGCCATGCCAATAATTTAAGTCGTTGATTTATAAGGGTTTTATTGTCTTTTGATACTGAAGTAGCCCCAATATATATAATGCGTGCACGCATTGGGTGCACACCATAAAAACACAGTGCGTTAAATTAGGGCGGTCGCGGTTGGGCGCCCGCAACTGCGGGTATGGGGGAGTAGTAAGCCTTAGCTTGCGGCTAGATCTTTCTTTTTATTGCTGTCAATTTCTTCATATAAGGCGGTGATATCATTCATTT
>CAJXIT010000045.1 GCA_913054055.1 uncultured Thalassolituus sp. | reverse complement strand
TCCGTATTCGGTACGTTTATTTCTCCTCCTATAATTTTCACTGGCTTTGCAGAAGTGAATCAGTTATTGGGTTTAGCGACCGTTGTGTATATTGCTATTTACACGTCTATTTTGATCAAACAAAACGTTCAATATTCCATCTGGTTTGCAGTGAGTTTCATCGGCGCGGCGTTTTTTGTCATACATGATTATTTGTATACCCATTTGTTTATACAGTCCCGGCCTTTATCTCAATTTGGGATGGTCTTTTTTGTGGCCTTGCAAATCTATATGTTATGGCTTCATAGAAAACAAGATATTAAATTGATGATGTTTGTTAAGTCATCAATCGATCATAAGGCTCAAGATGTATTGCGGCCGTTAAGTGATGTGAAAGATGAAACCTTTCATATGGGATCATGGTTGGCACAGATCAAGCCCTATTGTGATGTTCTTAATATTTCAGTTGTGGTGGATGATTCGAATTTCACTTTGAATTTAGATAAAGAAAAGTTACAGAATATTGTTCTTATACTGGCGCGTATGGCAGATAAAAATGGCATGAGAGTAGTTTTATCCATTGATCAGCTTGAAGACAGCGCTGTATTTAAAATGACTCTAAATGAATCATTTAATGCCCAACAATATGAGCCTGAAAATATGAATGCTGTGCATCATATGCTAAATGATTTAGGGGCCGTACTGACGATTAAGCGCTTACCTAAACAATCTATATTCGAGTTTTCACTCAATACTTCAGCTAGCAAAAGTCATGGATCTTTAGATGTGGAATTTAAAGGAAATGAACTGGCGGCTTCTATACTGTTCAATTCGGATAACAGTGGCGTATTAGAAGACAGTTTGGCGAGCCATTTTTACTTAGTAAAGTCCTCATTGTCCCGTGAAAATATCATTAAGTATCGTCCTCGAATCATTATCTGGCAGGTTGATGTTTGGGATGCGTATATTTATGAGGATATGAAAAGTCTTATTGCTGAATTTTCGGCCATACCGATACTTTTGATTATTCATCACCAGCATAAAGCGCAGTTGGCTCAGTGCATTCGAATTGGAATAACAGATTATATTGTTGCCCCTGTACAGCCAGAAGAACTACTCCTAAAAGTGCAAAGAGTTCAGGAAGCTGTGAAAGATTTGCCGTTGCCAATCAGTAATCAAGATATTAGGGATGTTACTGTACAGCTCATCAGATCTAGTATTGCATTGTGGCAAAAGTACAGTAATAAAACCAAGGTAGACTTGGCTGAGCAAAGTGGATTGTGGCGGGTGTATGTTGATGGCAGTACAGCCAAAACGCGAACGCTTGATAAGTATTTATCGCTTCAGTCTCTTCCTAAAAACCCCCGCTGGGAGACGGTTACTAGAACAGCCAGCTATGTGTTTGAAGAATGCGACTTAGATGAAAAAGATAAAAAATCCTTGTCTCAACAAATGGAATTATTTAATAAGTTACTTGCCGTTTAATGCTGTGACATAAAAAACCAGCTATTCCTAGCTGGTTTTTTAACAGGATTAATCCATGTTTAATGATCAGTGTTGAATAATATCATCAATTATTTGAGACTCTTGCTCTAAGGTCTCCTTGTCCGCTTCTGCTTTGGGTAAAACCAAATTCAGAATAATCGCTACAACACCGCACAGTGCAATGCCTTGCAACGAAAATTCAGCATTGCCAATGCTCATGCCGCCAATGCCAAATACTAAGGTGGTGGCCACAATCACTAAATTACGTTGTTCATTTAAATTGGTTTGGGATTTAACCAAAATATTCATGCCAACCGCAGCTATTGAACCAAACAGTAGAACAAGAATTCCACCCATTACAGGGGCTGGAATCGTTTGTAAACTGGTGCCAAATTTTGCAACAAATGCCAAAGCAATAGCAATGATCGCTGCCACTGTCATAACCATAGGGTTAAACATTTTAGTTAGCATGACTGCGCCGGTGACTTCGCTGTATGTGGTATTTGGAGGGCCACCAAAAAGTGATGCTGTCGATGTGGCCACACCATCTCCAAGTAATGTGCGGTGCAATCCAGGTTTTTTTGTGTAATCTTTTCCAGTGACGTTACCAATTGCTAGTACATCCCCAACGTGTTCGATAGCTGGTGCAATGGCCACGGGTAACATAAATAATATGGCGGCTATATTAAACTCTGGTGTAATGAAGTTTGGAATAGCAAACCAAGCGCTTTCAGTAACGGCTTTAGTTTCTACCATGCCCATAACGGCTGCCATGATATAACCTACAAAGATACCAATAAGAATTGGCACCAGCTTAAAGATACCTTTTGCGAGAGTTGCCACTAATAAAGTTGTAATGAGTGCAGACATAGAAACGAGCAATGCATCAGTATATGGGAATAGTTCAACAGCGCCGTCGCCAGTTTTACCCATGGACATATTCACAGCAATCGGAGCAAGGTTTAAACCGATAACCATGATGATTGGGCCGGTGACCACTGGAGGCATTACCTTATGTAAAAAACCAGCCCCTTTTATGGCCACAACACCTGATAACAGGGCGTACATAATCCCCGTACAAAAAAGCGCCCCCATGGTAGAGGCCATGCCCCAGGTTTGTACGCTGTAAGCAATCGGTGCAATGAAGGCAAAAGAGGATGCTAAAAAAATGGGAACTTGTCGTTTGGTAATGAATTGAAATATTAAAGTACCAACACCTGCCGTGAACAATGCCACGCTAGGGTCTAGTCCTGTGATTAATGGCATTAATACAAGGGCGCCGAATGCTACAAATAACATTTGTAAGCCAGCTAAAATGGTGCGGCCCATGGATGGATTTTCCATGTGATCTCCTGATTTAGTTTAAGTTGATAAAATGCATGTGAGTCATGATTAAAATGTGCCGAACAATTTATCTCCAGCATCCCCAAGTCCAGGAATGATGTAGGCATTTTCATTTAAATGGCTATCGATGGATGCGGTATAAATATCAACATCAGGATGTGAAGTTTGAATGCGCTTAATGCCTTCAGGAGCCGCCACTAGTACTAAGGCGCGAATGTCTTTGCAGCCTGCCTTCTTTAACAGGTCAAGCGTGGCTTCCATAGAGCCACCTGTCGCCAGCATAGGATCAATGACAAGCGCCATTCGCTGATCGATTTCTCCGGCAAGTTTTTCAAAGTATGTGACAGGTTCATGAGTTTCTTCATTTCGATATAAACCCACTACACTAATTTTTGCACTGGGCATTAGCTCTAATACTCCATCTAGCATGCCAATGCCAGCACGTAAAATGGGAACAACCGTGGCTTTTTTCCCTTTAATTTGTTGCCCTGTGATGGGACCTTGCCAGCTTTCAATGCTGCAGTCTTCAAGCTCTAGATCTTTTGTTGCTTCGTAGGTCAGTAGCGCACCCACTTCTGCAGTTAGTTGGCGAAAGCTACGTGTACTGCGTTTTTCTTGTCGCATTAACGAGATTTTGTGCTTGACCAAGGGGTGATTGATTTCGAAAACAGCCATGAGGTATTCCTGTTCAGAGAGTGGGTTATTCTTATTTTTGCACAGGTAAGTAGGGGCTGTCTATTTGGTCAGGAATTTTAGAAGAGGTTAATCCATGAAAAAAGCCTCTGAAATGCTTTAATTTCAGAGGCTTTATTTGCGGTTGCTAGATTATTTCTTGTGGATTAGCACTTGGCATCCAGTTTCTCTTTAAGCACTTTGTTTACCATGCCTGGATTGGCAGAGCCTTTAGACGCTTTCATTACCTGGCCTACAAAAAAGCCAATCATTTTTCCGCGTTTTTCAGGTTCAGCATTAATGTAGTTTTGAACTTGGCCATCGTTGTTGGCCAGTACGTCATCTACGATGCCTTCAATGGCGCCTGAATCGCTGACTTGTTTTAATCCAAGTGATTCGATCAGTGCATCTACGTTATCGCCTTTTTGATCCCCCTTTCCTTGTTCCCAGAGGGCTTGGAAAACAGACTTGGCACCTTTGCCAGATATCGTGTCATCTTTAATGCGCGCAATCATGGATCCAAGGTTGTCAGCACTGATAGGTGAGTCTGCAATTTCAACTTCGTTTTTATTTAACGCAGCGGATAATTCTCCCATTACCCAGTTAGCGGCTAACTTGTAATCGCTACATTTAACCGCAACGTCTTCAAAGTAGGCGGCTAATTCACGGCTGGCTGTTAATACACCTGCGTCGTATTCGCTTAGGCCTTGCTCGTCCATTAAGCGTTGTTTTTTCTGGTCTGGTAATTCAGGCAGGGTTTTACGAATGGCTTCAATGTAGTCGTCGTCAATCACCACAGGCAATAAGTCTGGGCAAGGGAAGTAGCGGTAATCGTTAGCTACTTCTTTTGAACGCATTGAGCGAGTTTCCATTTTATTGGCATCAAACAAGCGGGTTTCTTGAGTGATAGAGCCGCCGTCTTCAAGAATGTCACGTTGTCGTTCAATTTCTACATTGATGGCTTGCTCAACAAAGCGGAAACTGTTGACGTTTTTAATTTCGGTACGAGTACCAAATTCTTCTTGGCCTTTTGGACGCAAAGAAACGTTACAGTCACAACGCATAGAGCCTTGCGAAAGGTTGCCATCACAAATACCTAAGTAGGTTACGATGCTGTGCATTTTTTTAAAGTAAGCAACCGCTTCTTTCGCGTTACGAATTTCTGGCTCAGACACAATTTCAATTAACGGTGTGCCTGCACGGTTTAAATCGATGCCCGACATGCCAGAAAAATCTTCGTGTAATGATTTACCCGCGTCTTCTTCTAAATGCGCACGGGTGACGTTTATGCGTCGGCTTGTTCCATCTTCTAGGTCAATATCAATGTGCCCCATGCCGACAATCGGGTGATGCAGCTGTGTGGTTTGATAACCTTTTGGTGAATCCGGATAGAAATAATTTTTTCGGTCGAATACAGAAACTTTTCCAATTTCTGCATCAATGGCGGTACCAAATTTTACCGCCATGGCTAATGCTTCTTCGTTGAAAACCGGTAGTACACCGGGTAAACCTAAATCAACAAGTGAGGCTTGTGTATTGGCATCGGCACCGAAGGCAGTGCTTGAGCCCGAAAATATTTTTGATTTTGTGGCCAGTTGAGCGTGAATCTCTAAGCCAATTACTACTTCCCATTCCATAATAATAGGCTCCTTAAATGTTCGCAGGTGTTTGTTTATGGTGGTCGGTAACTTGCTGGAACTGGTGAGCCATGTTTAACATGTTGGCTTCATCCCAATAGTTACCAATCATTTGCAAGCCAACGGGCAAGCCATTGATTTGCCCTGCAGGAATCGACATGCCTGGTAAGCCCGCTAGATTACAAGAAAGCGTAAATTTATCTTCCATGTACATCTCAACTGGATCGCCAGAATGCTCACCCGCTTTGAATGCAGGGGTAGGGGTCACAGGCCCCATGATGATATCCACACCTTCAAACGCTTTAACAAAATCGTTTTTAATTAAGCGTCTTATTTGCTGTGCTTTCACATAATATGCATCGTAGAAACCAGTGGATAACGCATAAGTACCGATCATGATGCGGCGTTTTACTTCGTCACCAAAGCCTTCTCCACGAGAACGCTTGTAAAGGTCTTCGATGTCTTTTGGATCGTCACAGCGGTGACCAAAACGAACACCGTCCATTCGGGATAAGTTGGCTGAGCATTCAGCTGGTGCGACCACATAATAGGCTGGGATGGCTAGGTCGGTGCTTGGTAAAGAAATTTCTTTTACGGTGCAGCCTAGCTTTTCAAACTCGCTGATGGCCGCTTTAACCGTTGCAGCCATTTCGCTATCTAAACTGTCAGGGAAAAACTCTTTTGGTAAGCCAATGACTTTACCCGCAATGTCGTTGTTTAAGGTGTCCGTGTAATCAGGAACAGCTTGGTCAATGCTGGTTGAGTCTTTTTCGTCAAAGCTCGACATGATGTTTAACATCATCGCCGCATCTTCAGCGGTTTGGGTCATTGGGCCTGCTTGATCTAAAGAAGAGGCAAACGCGATCATACCAAAGCGCGAGCAGCGACCATAAGTAGGTTTTAAGCCGGTTAAACCACACAGGGCAGCAGGCTGGCGAATAGAGCCACCTGTGTCTGTGCCAGTGGCGGCAGGCACTAAGCGAGCTGCCACAGCGGCGGCCGAGCCACCGGATGAGCCACCAGGAATGGTTTCTTTATTCCAAGGGTTTTTCACGCCACCAAAAAATGAGGATTCGTTTGATGAGCCCATGGCAAATTCATCCATGTTGGTTTTGCCTAAGCACACTGCACCTTGCTGTTTAAAGTTATCAACTACCGTGGCGTCGTAAGGGGGTACAAAGTTGCTCAGCATTTTTGAGCCGCAGGTGGTCAATGTGCCATCTGTGCAAAAAATATCCTTGTGGGCGAAGGGCACGCCGGTCCATGCGGTGGCATTGCCCGCAGCACGACGTTCATCAGCGGCTTTGGCGTCGGCCAAAGCTTGATCTTTTGTCACAGTAATAAAACTATTGATGCCGCCGTCATTTTGATCCAGCGTGTCAATGCGATCTAAAAAGTGCTGTGTAATTTCTACGCTGGTAAAGTCGCCAGCTTCTAGCCCTTTTGAAATTTGGGCCAGTGTTAGGTTATGCATATCTGTACTCATGTCTGTGCCTTACTCAACCACTTTAGGAACTAAGAACAACCCTTCTTCTTGGGCAGGGGCGTTAGCCATGTATTTTTCTCGGTTGTTGCTTTCGGTGACCACGTCAGCACGTAAACGTTGAACGGCATCGGTTGGGTGGGCCAAAGGCTGAACACCGTCGGTGTTTACGGCATTCATTTGCTCAACAAGATCTAAGATGCTGCTAAGCTCTGTGCTGTATTTGTCTATATTTTCATCACTGATGGCCAAACGGGCCAAATCTGCGATGCTTTTCACGTCTGAACGGTCAAGCGCCATGGATTTATCTCGCGTTTTGAAGCTTTTTGTATCGCTTCTTTAATGTATGTCTGGAAAAGCGCATAAGTTAACACATTTCTGCCTTGCCCAAAATGCCTGCCGTTGTTAGTCTAGACTGCAAAATAATATTGTTACCATCTATGGAAATTACGGATGTTTAAAAAACTAAGAGGTATGTTTTCGAGCGACCTGTCGATTGACCTTGGAACAGCGAATACCCTGATTTATGAACGTGAAAATGGCATTACTCTAAATGAGCCCTCTGTAGTAGCAGTTCGCCTACAAGGTAACCAAAAAGCAGTGGCAGCAGTTGGCCACGATGCGAAACGCATGCTGGGTCGTACGCCGGCTAATATTCAAGCGATTCGTCCGCTTAAAGACGGCGTAATCGCAGATTTCCAAGTGACTGAAAAAATGCTTCAGCACTTCATCAAAAAAGTTCACCAAGACAGCTTTTTCACCCCAAGCCCACGTGTGCTTGTATGTGTGCCATGTAAATCCACTCAGGTTGAGCGTAAAGCCATTCGTGAGTCGTGCATGGGAGCAGGTGCTCGTAAGGTTTACCTAATTGAAGAGCCAATGGCTGCTGCTATTGGTGCTGGGCTTCCGGTAGAAGATGCCAGCGGTTCTATGGTGGTAGATATCGGTGGTGGTACCACTGAAATTGCGATTATTTCCCTAAACGGTGTGGTGTATAGCGAATCTGTGAAAGTAGGTGGTGATAAGTTTGATGAAGCCATTGTGACCTATGTTCGTCGTAATTATGGTTCATTAATTGGTGAAGCCACTGCTGAGCGTGTTAAGCAAGAGATTGGTACCGCTTACCCGGGTGCTGAAGTTCGTGAAATTGATATTCGCGGTCGTAACCTGGCTGAAGGTATCCCACGTTCATTTACATTGAATTCAAACGAGATCTTAGAAGCGCTTCAGGAATCTTTAGCTGCCATAGTGCAAGCTGTGAAAAGTGCTCTTGAGCAATGCCCACCAGAATTAGCGTCGGATATTGCTGAGCGTGGCTTGGTATTAACCGGTGGTGGTGCCATGTTGCGTGAGCTAGACAAGCTATTAAGCGAAGAAACGGGCTTGCCTGTCATCGTTGCAGACGATCCGTTGACCTGTGTTGCTCGTGGTGGTGGCCGTGCAATGGAAACCATGACAGATCAACAGTTAGAATTATTGGCCTCTGAATATTAATTGAGTGGCAAATCAGCTTCAGGTTGATTTGCTATCTAGCAATTTAAGGAGCCTACCATTAAAGGTATTTTTTCTTCTGGACCCGCCTTAGGATACCGCCTTTTTATGGCGGTTTTTCTGTCTGTGGCACTTATGCTTGCAGATCAGTACCTCTCTCCTACGGTTCATCTACGTTCTTTGCTGGGCGTTTTCATCACACCTGTTCAGTATGTTTCTAGTATTCCTGGTCAATTAGGTGGTTGGGCGGAAGATACCGCTGTGAGCCGCACAACGTTATTGGAAGAAAATAAGCGCTTACGTCACGAAGCTTTGATTCTTAAGCAAAAAGTTCAGCAAATGGTGTCCTTACGCGCTGAAAATAATCGTTTTCGCGAATTGCTGAATGCTTCTGAATTATTAGATGACAAAGTACTGGTTGCTGAGATTATTGGCGTTGACCCAGACCCTTATACTCACCATATTATTTTAAATAAAGGCTCTGAGCACGGAGCCTTTGTAGGTCAGCCTATTCTGGATGCTCAAGGGTTGATGGGGCAGGTGATCGATGTCATGCCATATAGCAGCCGAGTTCTGCTGGTTGCTGATTCTAATCACGCTATTCCTGTGCAGGTGAATCGTAACGGTATTCGCGCCATTGCGGTTGGCTCGGGTAAGTTGGACGAGCTCGCCTTAATTTATGTTCCGGATACTGCGGATATAAAAGAAGGGGACCAATTAGTAAGTTCTGGGTTGGGCAGTCGCTACCCTAAAGGTTATCCATTAGGGGAAATTACCAGTATTGAGCATGATCCTGGTGAGCCATTTGCGTTTGTAAAAGCTAAGCCTGCGGCGTTTTTAGATCGTTCTCGCTATGTCTTAATGGTGTTTTCACGGGCTAGTGAGTTACCTAACATCTCTAAATTGGCTGAATTAAAAGTCAATGAGCAAGTTTCATTGGCAGGGGATCAATAATGAAAGCCTATACGGTTATCTTACCCACGTTTTTTGTTGCGCTTGTCTTAGCCATTTTCCCTATGCCAAGAATGTTGGATTATATTCGCCCTGAATGGGTAGCCATGACATTAATCTTTTGGACATTGGTTAGCCCATCAAAGGCCGGCATATTTTTAGGCTTTATGATGGGATTGCTGGTGGATGTGATGCATGGGGATGTATTGGGTCAAAACGCGCTGGCCTTAAGCGTGCTGGCTTATTTATGTCTATTAATGCAGTCTCGAATGCGTTTGTTCAATTCCGTTCAGCAAAGCTTCTTAGTGTTTGTTTTAGTTGGTTTGTATCTATTGGTGTGTTTTTGGGTTGAATCTCTGTTGGCGGTTCAAGCTAAAGTGGCTTTATTGTGGCCTTCTGTTGGCAGCGCGCTTATTTGGCCTTTATGGTACAACTTAATGTTCTCTGTTAGGCAGTATTTTCGAGCTTAAACTTAACAACGGATTACTAGGTGTCACTTGGCAGATTTACTATTAGCGTCAGCCTCTCCAAGAAGAAAAGAACTGTTAGACCAGATTGGTGTCCACTATATAGCACGCTCTATGGATATAGATGAATCCGTGTTAGCGGGTGAATCGGCCCATGATTATGTGAAGCGACTAGCGTTAGAAAAAGCAGAAGCGGGATTGGTATTTAGTGAAGGTCGTCCAGTATTGGCTGCCGATACCAGTGTTGTGGTCGATGGCCAAATTTTAGGCAAACCTCAATCACAAAAAGAAGCTGAGGAAATGTTAAGTGCATTATCTGGCCGCACCCATCAGGTAATTACCGGCGTTGCCATTGTGCAGCAACAAGAAGCGCATTTGCTGAAAGACAGTGCTGCGATTGAGACTCAGGTGCACTTTTTATCATTAAATAAGCAGCAAATTACAGATTATGTGGCCACACAAGAACCCATGGATAAAGCAGGCTCATACGGTATACAAGGCAAGGCTGCGGTGTTTGTTGAAAAAATTGAAGGCAGCTACAGTAATGTAGTGGGCTTGCCATTAGAGCAAGTAGGGAAAATGTTACATCGGTTTAATGTCCCTATTTGGAGAGCCTAATTCAGGTTGAAATTAGGCAAACAGAATTTTTTAATTAGAGCGCCTGTTTAACAGGTAAAGAAGAACGTCATGAATACGGAAATATTATTAAATGTGACGCCCACTGAGACCCGTATGGGGTTGGCTGAAAACGGCGTGTTACAAGAAGTTTACATTGAGCGCACCAATCGTAGAGGCATAGTAGGCAACATATATAAAGGTAAAGTTGTTCGGGTATTACCTGGCATGCAGGCTGCTTTTGTTGAGGTTGGCTTGGAGCGTGCGGCATTTATTCATGCTGCAGATATTCAAGGTAATATTAAAGACAGCGAAACAGCCAGAAGAAACCCTGAAGCGATCACTAGTTTATTGCATGAAGGGCAAAGCATTGTTGTTCAAGTAACCAAAGACCCTATTGGTACCAAGGGTGCGCGCTTGACTACCCATTTATCAATCCCATCTCGTTATCTTGTATTTATGCCTCACACTCAACATGTGGGCATTAGCCAACGCATCGAAGCAGAAGAAGAGCGAGAGCGCTTACGTGATCTTGTTCAAGCATGTATGGAAGCAGAAGGTTTGAATGAAGAATGCGGTTTTATTCTTCGTACTGCGGCGGAAGGGGCTGGTGAGGAAGAAATTTTGTCTGATACCCGATATTTGCAAAGGGTATGGAACAAAGTACAAGAACGAATCAAAACAGTAGAAGCCCCTGGGATGATTTACGAAGAGCTGCCTTTGCACTTGAGGACGTTCCGTGACTTCATACGCCCTGATGTGGATAAGGTTTTAATTGACTCCCGTGAAAATTACCAAAAAGCGCAAGACTTTGCTCATTCATTTGTACCTGAAGTAACAGACAAGCTTGAGTACTACCCCGGTGAGCGCCCAATTTTTGATTTGTATGGCATTGAAGATGAGATACACAAGGCGCTAGACCGAAAAGTACAATTAAAGTCGGGTGGTTATCTCATCATAGATCAGACCGAAGCCATGACCACGGTAGATGTGAATACAGGTGGTTTTGTTGGTCATAGAAACTTAGAAGAAACTATTTTTAAAACCAATCTTGAAGCGGCAACAGTGATTGGCCGTCAGTTAAGACTTCGAAATCTTGGCGGCATTATTATCATTGATTTCATCGACATGGAAGATACTGAGCATCAGCGCCAGGTATTACGCATGTTAGAGAAAGTATTAGAGAAAGATCACGCTAAAACTAAAATCTCCCAAGTATCTGATTTAGGCTTGGTTGAAATGACCCGTAAGCGTACTCGTGAAAGTTTGGGGCAAATGTTGTGTGAGCCGTGTCACCACTGTGAAGGCCGCGGCGAAATAAAAACCGCAGAAACCGTATGCTATGAGATGTTTCGCGAGCTTATTCGAGAAGCAAGAGCATACGATGCTGCAGGTTATTTAGTGTTGGCATCGCAAACAGTGATAGATTTACTGCTAGATGAAGAAAGCCAAAGCTTAGCGGACTTAGAAAACTTTATTGGTAAAACCATTAAGCTTCAAGTTGAGCCAATGTACGGCCAAGAACAATACGATGTTATTTTGCAGTAAGTTAAATTCATGAAGCAACTTACGCTAAAACAGGGGCTAAATACTTTTAACTTGTTTTTCATAACAACGTTTTTAGTTTTAGCCCTTTATAGTGCTATCGGTCAGCAAGTCTTTCCTTTTATTGGTCAATACCGCATGGATATTGAGCACTATATTAGTAAACAATTAGCAGCCGATGTGAATATTCGCACCTTATCAGGTGATATGGATATTCTGACCCCTTCTATTCACATGGAAGGGGTGACTATGAGTGCCTCTGAAGATCAATCCATCCCTAGTTTATCCATTGCTGCCATTGATGCTATTTTGGATCCGCAAGCATCTCTGTTTAATTTAGCACCGGTGTTTAAAAGCGTACGGATATCTGGACTTTCAATTAATATCAATGATGACTCTGACTCTAAACGTGATGTTAATAAAGACAACAGTTATGTGATTCAGACGTTTATCGAAATTCTATTACTGCAGCACCACTTAGAATTGAATAACGTAACCGTTGAATTTACTCAAGGTGATTCAGTGGAGCGTTTACACTTAAATAATTTGTCTATGACGGGGGATGGTTATAATCGATTAATGACCGGTAGCATAACCTTTGGAAGTGATAAAAAAATAAAGGCAGGATTACGGCTGTACAGTGAAGGCAGTCCATATGACTTAGAAGACTTTTATGCCAGAGGCGTATTGGACTTACCTAAAATAGATGTGGATTATTGGTTAGAAAAAACCATGGATGTTTCTTTATTCGATGCGTTTTCGGCATCTAGCCAGCTCAGTATGGAATTTAAAGAAGGTTTATTGAATTATGCAAAGCTTAACCTCGCTAGCCGACAAGTTGCTATTCCTGATGTTAAGCCTTTAAAAAATATCAATACGGAACTATGGCTCAAACAAAATAATGCTGACACTTGGTCTATATGGTTACAACAGGCAGGCTTCACGATCGACCAAAAGAAATGGTCTTTAGAAGACTTGGCATTAAAGCTGTCTCGAACATCAAAAGGTAATCGCTGGCATGGTTTTGTGAAAGATAGCAATATCAATGAAACATATGAGTTGATAGATAGCCTAGAGCTTATGCCTGAAACTATTTCAGAGGTTCTTAATGTTCTATCCCCATCAGGTAATTTGAAAAACTTTAACGTTATTATTCAGCAAGCTGAAGATGATAATACTGAAACCAGTTTTACTCTGGCAGGTGAACTAGAAGGCGTTTCAACTAAGTCCCATAACTCCATCCCCTCTTTAAAAAATGTAAGCGGTGTCATAGCGGCAAGTAAAGATAACGGCCGAGTACAGTTTGAAGGGGCTGATATGGAGCTTGGTTTCCCAGAAATTTATCATAACCCTTTTAAAATATTGCAAGGAAAAGGTCAGGTAGACTGGAAGCTAAATGACGAAGGGTTTCAAGTGGTCGGGAATGGCATTGAATTTGAGTTAGCAGGTGTGCAATCCTTGCGTGGAGGCTTTGATCTGGTTGCTCCCAAAAAAGAAACGGGCAAAACTGGCAGTTTTGAATTGAACTTATCAGCATCTGAAACGGATGTGACAGCTCACCCTATTCTAATTCCAAAAAATATTCCAAGCGCATTAAATAACTGGCTAACGCAGGCACTCAATGCGGGCAAAATTAACACTGGCCAGTTGTACTTTTATGACTCTATTGGAGCGGGGCAGTCGGACCCAGTCATGGAGTTATATTTAGATGCCAAAGATGCCCAGCTTACATATTTAAATGAGTGGCCGAGTATTAATAATATTAGTGGTCAAGTGTTTGTAGATAACACGGATGTATATGGGCGGTTTAATTCTGCCGTATCTTTAGGAGGGCAATTGTCGTCGGCACAGTTGGTTTATCATAATGAACCAGAGCCTTATTTATGGGTAAGTACTGAGGTTTCAGGTGCGAGCTCTGAAATGTTTTCATACTTTAAAACGACACCTTTAAAAGAGTTAGTGGGAGATGTGTTTGCAAACTGGGATTTTACTGGAGCACAATCAACCACTTTAGGATTGAAAATCCCATTAGATGATGATGTTAATAATATTAAAGTGGCTGTGTCTTCTCAGTTAAGTAATTCTTCTCTTTTAATGAATGATATAAACCTATCCATTGCCAATATAAATGGACCGATACAGTATCAAACATCTACTGGATTAACATCACCAGGATTATCCGCTCAGCTTTGGAATGAAAAAATTGATTCTAGTATCAAAACCAAAATGCATGGCAAGGATATGGAAGTGGATATTCAGTTTTCTGGATTGCTGGATACCCTACCTTTAAAAGACTGGTTAAAGCTATCGATGTTAGAACCTATTTCTGGGCGAACTGAAACGCAAGGCAGTTTTATTATTGATACAAGAGAGCAGAAATTTACTGGTTTAAAATTTCAGTCTGAAGCAGAAGGTATTTTGGTTAAGCTTGCCGATGGTTTTGGGAAAAGTGCCTCTGAATCATTGTCAGTAAGTGGAAGTTTAAATTTAGTAGATGGCCAAGTATTTAAACTATCTTATGGGGATAAGGCCAGTCTTGCTATGAAACTAGATAAAGGCACGCTTTATTCTGGCCAAGTATTTCTAGGGAAAACAGAAGCCTACGTGCCTTCAGAAGCGGGTATTGTAGTCGATGGGCACGTAGCGGCCTTTCATATGAATGATTGGATTAAAATTTGGGATGATATTAATCACTCCAAATATGCCAGTACAAACGGAACGAGCTCCAATCCGGTTCGATTATTAAATGTGAGTGCTGACTTGTTTAAATACAATGAGTTTGAATTTGAGCAGGTGAACTCAATTATTAAACAAGTTAATGATGTTTGGACTTTTAGTATCGATGCGCCAGTTGCAAAAGGAATGATTACATTGGATCAAACAAAACCTTTGAATGTCGACTTGGAATACTTACATTGGCCAATCATTATTGCAAAAGATGAAATGAAAGTAGAAAGTGACTTGTTAGTAGACGTTGATCCCA